>DATECC010000048.1:0-7429 GCA_036516635.1 Minisyncoccota bacterium
CATTACAGCGAGCGAGCCAGCGACGACCACGGCGAGAATTGTAAAAATAAATTTTTTCATATTTGTAAATTAGCCAAAAACTAAAACCTTGTCCGATTTCTCAACCATTTTTAATAAATCGGACATTGTGGAAACCGGACACACTTTACTTTCTTCCTTGCCACGCACCTTGAGACAACTACCGCAGGCATAGATTTCTCCTTTCAATTCCTTAAATTCCGCCACTTTTGCCGAAACATCAAAATCTTTGGTGTCGGGAATAATGTCCAATTCCGAACCCTCACTCATCAAAAAAATCTCTACTTGGTGATTGGATTTGAGCGCGGTAATGCTAAGGCGGAAAGTATTCCACATATGTTCGGGTTTGTTGGATTGTAAAATGACTCCGAGCTTCATAAATTTATTTTACCCTATTTGAATGGTTTAGTTAAATAAAAACGGAGGGTAGAGGACTCGAACCTCTAAGGGCTTGCGCCCGCCGCTTTTCAAGAGCGGTGCCATACCATTAGGCGAACCCTCCAGTCCACTTATGATATTTTTTCTGACTCTGATGAACCGGCGGCGGACAGTTGCGCCGCGCGGTGAGGAATCACGAAGAAGAGATAAATGATTTCCAGAATGCCTAAAGTATTTAAAATCAGGAGAGCAATAAACCAATTGCGCTCGCGCCGGCCGCCGGCTTGCCACAACGCCAATCCTTTCCAAACTAAGGACCAGGCAATCAGCGCCGCCGCAATCAACGGGTAGTCGTTGACGAAATTTTGGATGATCTGTAGATCCATACGCCACCAGCATAGCAATTATGTTACTATCTGTCTATGCGCCGGTTAGGAATTGATTACGGCCGCCAACGAGTCGGAGTCGCGCTCACGGACGAGCGCGGCGATTTTGCTTATCCGCTGGTCGTTTTGCCGAACGACACCCGTTTGCTCGGTCGGTTGAAAACGATTTGCGCCAACGAGGGCGTCGGCGAAATCATCCTCGGCGAATCGTTGAATTTCCGGCGCCAGCATAATCCACTGATGCGCGCGGCGCTAAAATTCAAGACCCAATTGGAAAACTCCACCAGCCGACCAGTCATCTTTGAAGACGAAACTTTGACGACCAAAGAAGCGAACCGTCTGACCGATCGGGCCGGTCTAAGCGATGCGCGCGCGGCGGCGATCATTCTCCGGCAATACCTCGCCCGAACGTGCCGTTCGGTACGGGCGGGTCTCGCGCGCGCAAACCAGAATGGTATAATGGACGAATGTGGTTAGTCCGGACATTCGATCGTCTCTTTCCCGCTCCCAAATATCTCGTTCGGCCGACCGTCGGCCTGGATATCTCCGATCAATCGGTCAAGTTTATTGAATTAGATCGCCGCGGCCGACGGCTGGCGGTTTCCCGGTACGGCGAAAAACCGATTCCGGTCGGCACGATTGAATCGGGGTTGATCAAAGATCAAGCCGCGCTGACAAAAGTTTTGGCGGCTCTGGTCGCCGAACAAAAATTTACTCAAGTGGTGATCTCGCTCCCCGAAGAAGAAGCTTATGTTGTCCGTCTGTCCCTGCCGATTGTTAATCCGGCCGAATTGCGCGAAAGTCTGGAACTGCAACTGGAGGAACACATCCCGTTGCCGGCAGCCGAAATTGCGTTTGATTTTGAAATTTTGAATCAGCCTAGTCCGCCGCCGCGCCGGCCAACCAGTTCCGATTTAAGTTTGTCGGCTTTTCCGAAAAACACGATTGTTGATTATTTGACCGCACTCGCGGCCGCCGGGTTGACGCCGTTGGCGGCGGAGATTGAGGCCCAAGCCATCGCCCGCGCGGTCGGGCGCGCCGGCGATGAACAATTGGCGCTGGTGGTGGATTTCGGCAAAACCCGAACCAGTTTTTTCATCGTCCACGGCGAAGTGGTCTTATTCACCGCCACCGCCAATCAAATCGGCGGCGAAGACATCACTAAAGCGGTGCAGAAAAATTTGAATCTGACTTATGCCGCCGCCGAAAAATTAAAAATCGAGCGCGGGTTGCTGACGATCAAAAATCAACGCGCGCTCTTCGATGCCATTCTGCCGATCGTCTCGGTGTTGCGCGATGAAATCGTCAAACATTATTTCTGGTGGGAAAGCCGGCGCAGTGAACAGGTCCGCCCCGACCGGTCGATTGAACGGATTATCATTTGCGGCGGCCAGGCGACCCTGCCGGGACTCATTGATTATCTGAATTTGAATTTGGACTGGCCGGTCGAGCTCGGCAATCCCTGGACCAATATTTTCTCGTTTGAAGATTATATTCCGGAACTCAATCTTAATCAGGCGCTCCGCTACACCACGGCGCTCGGTTTGGCCCTCCGCGGTTTATTGCCAAAATTATGATCAATTTATTGCCGCCGGAAAATCAGCGTCTCGTTAATCAAGACTACCGCCGGCGAGTCTGGACGGTGATCGGTCTCTTACTCCTGGCCTTTTTAGTGGTGGTTTTGATCGTTACCGGTTCGCTTTATCGGGAAGGACGGTTTCGTCTGGCCGAAGCCCAACAAGGTTTAGAAACCACCAAACAAACCCTGGCCGAAGGGGAATTGGACAAACTGGCGGCGGCAGTCAAAAACACCAATGAACAATTAAAACGATTGGCGGCTCTGCCCGCCGGCGCCGCCGCGCCGTCAACAATCATCGCTCTGATTATCCGCCAGCGCGGGGCGGTCGTCTTGTCCAAACTGACTTACGCCGCGCCGGCCGGCGGACCAGCTAAACTTAGTTTGGAGGGCCGCGCGCCGACGCGCCAGGAGTTTTTGCGGTATCTAGAAGCCTTACAAACTCTGCCGTTTTTGGCCCAGGTGAATTCGCCGGTCAAAAATTTGATTCAAGAGAAAAATTTAACTTTCACTTTAGAATTGCTTTTAAAATGAAACGCCGAATCAATCTCAATTTAATTTTTCTTTGGCTGCTCAACTTGGCGGTGGTCGGAATCACCGTTTGGTTGGCTTCTATTTTACTGGCCGACGCGGAGACGGTCATTAAAACTCGCCAGGAATCCTATCTCTTGGCCCGAACGCGGGCGGATATGATTAATTGGCGTGAGGCCTTGGCGGCGAGCGCGCCTGACCGAGCGCGCGTGGCCGCGGTTTTTCTCACGCGCGATTCGCTGATTGATTTCATTGAAGAATTGGAGGCCCTGGCGCGCGAGAATGTCGTCGCCTTAAAATGGAGCGAGCCGGTGATTGAGGCGGCCCGGCTGAAATTAACTTTGCAAGTGCAGGGGGCGTTCGCTGATCTTTATCATTTGCTGGAACGATTGGAAAATCTACCTTACCAACTGGCGTTTGAACAAATTGACTTGACCAACGGCGTTGATTGGCAGGGGCAGATTACTTTTAATCTCTTAAGTTTTAACGATTAATATGTTTAAAATTAATTTCCAGCGGCCGCCGGTCAAAATCATTTTTCATCCTCGCCGCGTCTGGCGCTGGCTGATGTCCTTATTTTTAATTTTGGTTTTCGGCGTTTTGTTCGGCAGTTATTTTTTATATCAACAATTAACGAATCTGGGACTGATTAGCCAGCGGCGCTTGCGCCAGCAAACGCTTGAGCCGAGCCGTTTGGATTTGCCGGCGCTGGCCAAAATCAGCGCCCAACTAGACCAAAAAGCCGCGCGGACGGCCGCGCTCAAATTGAAACCGACCCCCATCACCGACCCGGCGCTGAAGTCAAAATAATTTCTTTCAAACCATCCAGTATTATTGAAATAGCGCGAACCGTTTTCACCCCGCTTCAAGTTTTTCTTTGGCGGCAAGTTCTTTGAAAATCAAAAAGAGATTTATTCTAACGCTAGCTGGCCTAGTCAGAAAATTGAAAGGTCGAGAGAATCAACTGTTCAGTTGGCGTGAGGTCATTCTTAGTTCCACGATCAGTGAAATTAATACCAAAAACTACGCCATCACTATTTTCCACCAAAACCGAAAAGGCTTTAGCGGGAGCTGGTGACTCTTTTGGTCCGTCATAGCCAACTGGATATTCAACAGAAACCACGCTGTTCAAGGTCACCTCATAAGCATTATAATCGTTAAGAGAAATATGATTGACGGTCATTGATTTATTCCTTTTGGTAATCTCCATAAATTCATCAAGGTCAAGTTTATATTCTTCAAACTGCTCGGGCGTTAATTTGGAAAGCTGTTCTGGCGTGACATCACTGAAATTCAAATTATCCCCTTGGAAACTTATTACTATCTTGCCTTCAGCTCCACCATCAAGAGTCACAAATGGTGGCTCACGCCCAGTGTCAGTGATTTCTTTCCACGTTGAAGGATGATCTATCTTAAATCCATAAGTGACACTGGTGTAAGTATTCCAGCCCACTGGAGTAGGAACATTTGTATTTTGAGTATTAGGTATTTTGTTTTCTTGGCTTTTACTGTCTTTATTCTCCATCACAAAATATCCAGCTGCGCCAACAAGCACAACAACGAGAGCAATTAGAATAATACTAGCAAATCCTTTTACTAAAGTGTCCCCCCGGAAGGAATCGAACCCTCATTAACGCCTTAGAAGAGCGCTGTTCTATCCATTGAACTACAGGGGGCGTTACTTATCATAACAGAAAATAAAAAGAGCGTTCCGATGGTCATCGGAACGCTCGGTGATATGACCGATATCGTTTAAGCTGACGACAGCGACTGAAGAAGTTTCGCCGCCAACTTTTCCACCTCCCGAGGCCACAAGCCGCTGATCGTAGTATCAATCGTGGCGACAATTCTTGATCTTGAAAATTTTCTCAAGGTCCACTGTCCGCCATTATACCCCTTCCAATCGTAAATGGAGAGGAGTGCGCCGCCATCACATCAAAATCGCAAATAACGCGAACAAAGACCAACCGAACGTCAGTCGCCACTGCGCGTTCGCGCAAACTGACTCGCTTGCGCGGATCGGCGAAATCGGAATCCATAACAACCATAGCACTTCCTTTTTTAGTTTCCAACGATCAAGACCAGCTCACCAATTTTCCATCGCTATACTAGCACTATATAATTAGTCTGTCAAATTAAGATGGACAGTGGAGGGCTCGAACCTCCGACCTTCGCAGTGTAAATGCGTTGCTCTACCAACTGAGCTAACCGTCCCGATCGCTGATTACAATAACTAATCCGGCGCGTTTTTTCAAACCTGTAGTCCGGTTGGCGGATGTGTTAGGATAACCAAAATGTCGGAAATTAAAGAAATAGAATGTCTGATTTACGGCCGCGTGACCGGCGTAATGTTTCGAGACTTCATCCGCCGCCAAGCGCGGCGGCTCGGACTCGCCGGGACGGTGCAAAACACCGCCGATCGCGCCGTGCGCGTCATCGCGCGCGGCGAGGCGTCATCTTTACAGCGGCTGATCGGTTATCTTAAACGGGGGTCGCTGTGGTCAAAGGTGGAGAAAGTGGAAGTAGTTTGGCACGCGCCGGCGGCCGGGGAATGTTGGGCGATCGGCGATTTCCGGATTATTTATTGATTTTTCCCTCATTAACCTGATTAAATTGATGAATCAATTATCGTCACTCGGCATTATCATGGACGGCAACCGGCGTTTCGCGCGTGAACATAGCCAGTCGTCAACCGCCGGCCACCGGCTCGGTTTAGCCAAGGTGAAAGAAGTTTTGAGTTGGGCACGCACCGCCGGCATCAAAACGGTTTTTCTCTACGCTTTCTCCACTGAAAATTGGCGTCGGAATCGCGCTGAAGTAGCGGCGCTAATGATGTTGTTTAAAAAATTTTTGCAAACGGAAGTGGCCGAATTGGTTAAACAGCAAACGCGGTTGGTCTTCATCGGCGAATCATCATTGCTTTCACTGCGTCTAAAAAAATTAATGGCCGCGGCCGTCGCGGCGACGGCCGCCGGTAAAAAATTCACTTTAGTCATCGCTTTTTCTTACGGTGGCCGGTCGGAGATTGTGGCGGCGGCGAAACTTTTCGCCGTCCGCCACCAAAAAAAATTAGATCAGGCCGGCGAAGAAGAATTCAGCCAGTGTTTATGGACCGCCGGTTTGCCTGATCCGGATTTGATCATCCGCACCGGCGGCGAGCGGCGGTTGTCCAATTTTCTGCCGTGGCAAGCGGTCTACAGTGAACTTTATTTTACCCCCACTTATTGGCCGGCTTTCGCCCGCGCCGAATTTAATTCAATCGTTGCGGACTATCGGACGCGACAAAGAAATTATGGTCGGTGAGCCGAAAATAATTTATGAAAACGACCGGCTGGCAATAATTGACAAACCGGCCGGTTGCTTAACGCACGGCGACGGCCGGACGGCCGAGCCGACCGTCGCTGATTGGTTGGCGCAACGCTATCCCACGATTGTTAATATCGGTGAATCAATAATCTTACCTGATGGTCAAAAAATCGTCCGGCCCGGTATCGTTCACCGGCTGGATCGCGGCACCAGCGGCGTGCTGGTGATCGCCAAAGATCAACCAACCTATCTTTTACTTAAAATCGCTTTCGCGCGCCGGCAAATTAAAAAAAGTTATCGCTTATTAGTGTCGGGGATTGTTAACACCGATCGCGGCACAATTACGACGCCGATTGGTCGCAGTCGCCGCGACCCGCGGCGGCGCGCGGTTTTAAAAACCGGCCGGCCGGCGGCGACGGATTATCAAGTGCTCAAAAAGTTTGCCGCCGCCACTTATCTGGAGGCCTATCCGCGCACCGGCCGGACGCACCAATTGCGCGTTCATTTCAAATCCCTTCAACAGCCGTTGCTTGGCGATGAACTTTACGGCGCGCCCTCTCCGGTGATCGCCCGGCCGGCGCTCCATTCTTACTGTCTGGAATTGCCGCCGGACATTCTGCCGCCGCCGGCGATTTTTATCGCGCCCCTGCCGCTTGATTTTTTCACCGCGCTTGCTTCGTTGGAATGATTATGCTACGGTTTTGATCATCATGTTGGGAACGAAAATCATTATTTCGCCGGTTGATATTACCGCGCGCCGGGTATTGGCTTTGCGCGCTGGGATGACGGTGCGGGTCTGGCAGAAAATTACGGAAGGCGATAAAACTCGCTTACAAAACTTTGAGGGGTTAATCATCGCTTGCCGTCACGGCGGCGAGGCTGGCGCGACTTTTATCGTCCGGCGCGTGGCCAGCGGTGTCGGGACGGAAAAAACTTTTCCGCTCCTGTCGCCGTTGATTGACCGAATTGAAATTTTGAAAACCGCCAAAGTCCGGCGGGCAAAACTTTATTATGTGCGGACGAAATCGCGCCGCGATATCCGGCGGAAAGTCAAACAAACCGATCTGGTAGCCGCAATCCCGCCAGCAGACACGGAACCAATCTCGGCGCCAATCGCTGAAATCACATAACATGTTAAAAAAAAGTAATGCTCGGGTGGCGAAACTTAGCAGACGCACTACCTTGAGGTGGTAGCGCCCTTTAGGGCATGCAGGTGCAAGTCCTGTCCCGAGCA
>DATECC010000049.1:0-5903 GCA_036516635.1 Minisyncoccota bacterium
CCCATGCGGCCTGCCATGCGCATGCCCTTTGCAACTCTTCCTCCGGCGCGACCACCGCCGCCGATGGAGCCGGGACTTCTCTCTTTATTCTTCTGTCCGTGACTGCGAGGCCCGCCATGAAAACCGTGCCGCTTCACCACGCCCTGAAAACCCTTGCCTTTTGCCAAACCACTGACGGCCACCAGATCGCCGACGGCTAAATCAGCCGGATCGGCCACCACCACTGTTACCGGCCGGACTGTTCCCCGGTCGTCAAAAATCTGCGTCATTGACTCTTTTTTACCGAAAATTTTCATATTGTTTTTAGTTTTTCGCTTTAACTTTAAGTTTTATCACATCATCTTGACATCAATGTTAACACCGGACGGCAGATTGATATTGGTTAACTGTTCAATGATTTTCGCCGACGGATTAGCGATGTCAATCAACCGCTTATGAATCCGCATTTCAAATTGTTCACGGGCATTCTTGTGAATGAAGGCCCCGCGATTGACCGTGTACTTTTTAATTTCCGTCGGCAAGGGAATCGGCCCCTCCACCCGGCCGTCATAACGGCGGGCGGTGTCTACGATTTGTTTGACCGAGGCGTCCAGAATTTTATGTTCGTAAGCCGAAACGCGAATGCGAATTTTCTGGATCGTTTCCACGTCCGTCTTCTTGGGCGCCGGCCGTTTTTTGGCCTTGACTGGTGGGGACGCGGTAACCATAAAGTTTAGGCGATGATTTTGGTCACGACGCCGGCGCCGACGGTCTTGCCGCCTTCGCGGATGGCAAAACGTTGCTGATTTTCCAGCGCGACCGGCGCCATCAATTTAACCTTGAAAGTAATCGTGTCGCCCGGCATCACCATTTTGACGCTTTCCGGCAGGGTTACTTCCCCCGTCACATCCGTTGTGCGAATGTAGAACTGCGGCTTATAACCGGTGAAAAACGGTGTGTGCCGGCCGCCTTCTTCTTTTTTCAAGATATAGACTTCCGACTCAAACTCGATGTGCGGCGTGACGCTGCCGATTTTGGCCAGGACCTGGCCGCGCGTCACTTCCTCTTTTTTTGTGCCGCGCAAAAGAATGCCGGCGTTATCGCCCGCGATGCCTTCGTCTAATTGTTTATTGAACATTTCAATGCCGGTGATGGTGGTCTTGACGGTGGGATGAATGCCAACGATTTCCACTTCCTCGCCGATTTTCACCTTTCCCCGCTCAATCCGACCGGTCACCACGGTACCGCGGCCTTCAATGGAAAAGATGTCTTCCACCGGCATCAGAAACGGTTTGTCCACCTCGCGCACCGGCGTCGGGATGTAGGTGTCCAGCGCGTTGGTCAACTCCAAAATTTTCTTCGCCCACTCGTCATTAACATCCTTGGCGTCCAGCGCTTTCAGCGCCGAACCGCGAATCACCGGCGCGTTCGCGCCGTCGTATTCGTATTTAGACAAAAGTTCGCGCACTTCTGTCTCCACCAAATCAATCAATTCGGCATCGTCCACGGCGTCAACTTTATTGAGAAAGACGACAATCTTTGGCACGCCAACCTGCCGCGCCAGGAGAATATGTTCGCGCGTTTGCGGCATCACGCCGTCGGTGGCGGCGACGACAATCACCGCGCCATCCATCTGGGCGGCGCCGGTGATCATATTTTTAATGTAATCGGCATGGCCCGGCGCGTCAATATGGGCGTAATGGCGGGCGTCCGTGGAGTACTCGTTATGCGACAGGGCGATGGTAATGCCGCGCTCCCGTTCTTCGGGCGCGTTGTCAATATCCTCAACTTTCTTTAACTTTACCGGCTGGCCGGCCAGATTCAGCACATGCAAAATGGCCGCGGTCAGAGTGGTCTTGCCGTGGTCAACATGACCGATGGTGCCGACATTAATGTGGGGCTTGGAACGATCAAATTTTTCTGCCATAGATTTTGTTTAAACTAATAATAAAAAAACCAGCGTTGGGGTTATATTATATCTTGCGAAAAAAATAGTCAACAGATTGACTTTTTATTGGACGGATGTTAGTTTGAAAACGGTTTGATCTTTGACAACTCGGTGTTGTCAGACCTTGCGAAAGCGGGACGAGTAGATTCATTTTTGGCCTGTCCCGCGAAGGCGGGACCAAAGGGAGACAGTAATGAATAAGATTTGGTTGGATGGCAAAGCGAAACTCAATGTGGTAAGGGTGGCAGCTGAAAAGCTTGATTTGTTTCCGCAACTGATCGGGAACGCGGTGATTGTTTCCGACCGCGCGGTGCGCGAACACCTTCTGACTTCGGCGCCGACAGTTTGCTTGATTCATGATTTTTACGATCAAGGCAAAAAAACCGCGAGATTGGTTGGCGATTCCAAATTTTTGTCGGAACAAGACCGGCAAACGATTGACGATCGCGGGTTGGTTAAATCTGGAACGGAGGTGAGTTCGGGCGCAGTGCTGGCCGCCGCGGTCGGTTTCGTTCCTGACACGAAGAAGACGCCAGACGAAAAAATATTATCGGCTATCTTCGACTTCGGGCGGATAACCACGGAAAGAGATTGCTCGGTTCGTTACAACCTCGGCGATCCTGGGATGGTTACTCAAGTCAGACTTTTGACCGACCGCGAGGATCATCTGCCGGCGAATGTAGCTTGGCGGGTAGAAGTGGAACTTGTTGTGCGGCGAGAGTTGAGAGTCGGGGATATTTTGTCTTTGGATAACAGGACCGAAGTTACCATTGCGGCGATTAGGCCGGCGGCGGAGATGGCTTATCTTTTTCGCCGGTCGCCGGTGGATTGTCTGGCGGGGCCGGATTTGATGTTCACCTTGCGGGGATACGGTTTCCTTCGTCATCGGCTCGAGAAAAGATGGAGCAATTGGGTTAAGACGACCGGTGAAGTTATCCGAGTGGCTAAAAAAACTCGACAGGTTGAGGATAAACTGGAGTGCCACTTTACCGGAAGGTATTCGCTGCTTAACCAACAACCGTTTGGTTCCTGGCCTAATCCGGCCCAGCCGGTGCCGTGGCCAATGATTGAGGCCTTGCTTAAAGCCGGTTATCCGGAAAATGTCCGCGAATTGTTGACGATCAAGGCCGATGCCGTTGACGATCGGGTTGAGGTCTATGAGGCCTTAGTTAAAGGTCAGCCAGTGCCGCTGGGCGTTCCCTGGTCAACCAAACGACTGGGACACATTTTCCGGGCCCTAGGTTTTGAATTGCAAATCGCGGGCGATTCTTCAAGTTTGAGTGTTATGCCGATGAGCGATAACGATCGGCGGACTCGGTCTCGCGGGCAAGTCAAAAAGCCGGAGATGATCAACTATCGCACCTACCGAATGGAACCGGACGGCTTGTTTTGCGAACGGATCTTTGGTCCCAAACGCGATTGGGAATGTCGTTGCGGTAAGTATTGCGGTTCCAAGTTTAAGGGAATGATTTGCGATAAGTGTGGCGTATTGGTAACCACAAGCCGTGTCCGTCGGAACTGGTTTGGTCATATTGAATTAGCCAAGTCGGTCGTCCATCCATGGTTTCTGCCCAAGATTGCTGAATTACTTGGGCTGGAATTTACCGCTCTAGGCGAACTTGTCTTTAGTTCTGATGAGAATCAAAACGGGGTGGATGAGGTGGTAATGCGCTTAAGAGCGCTTGAGGTGAACACAAATGGTTTGATTATAAACACTTTGTTGGTTCTGCCACCCGATCTCCGACCGCTGATTCAGTTGGAAAACGGGCAGTTCGCCACCTCGGATATCAACGATCTCTATCGGCGCGTGATCAATCGCTGTCAAAGGTTGAGTAAATTGGTAGAACTTAAAGCGTCGTCGGTGATTATCGCCTACGAAACCCAGATGTTGCAAGCGGCGGTTTCGAGAGTGATTGATAATCTGGCGCGGGCACAACCGATTTTGGGGAATGATGATCGTCCTTTGTTTAGTTTGAAAGAAGAACTGGTGTGCGCGGTAAAAAATGTTCGCAACAAACGGTCGGACTTCAGCGCCAAGGCGGTGGTCATACCGGATGCAACGATAATGAGAGGCGTCATCGGTTTGCCATTAGTGATGGCGATTCAACTTTTTCAGCCGCGGTTGGTTCGCGCGCTGAAAGAAGCGCAACTGGCCGATACGATCAAGGGGGCCAACCGCTTGCTGGAAAAATTTCCCGATCAAGTTCGCGATCTAATTGAACGGATTGCGGGAGCGGAAAAAGTTCTGGTTGTTACTCTAGATTACCAGCCGATCGGTCTGCTGGCGACGATTAGAGACGGTGAAGTTTTGCGGTTGAATCCCGAGGATGCGCGGACGCTCGGTCTCCCTTTTGACAACAGTCAATTGAGAATCTATGCGCCACTGCGGCAAGCAGCCAAGGACGAATTGACTAACCCGCAGCCGCTGGCCGATGTCTCAAGTAATCTTGATCTTGACCATCTGCTCGCGGCCGCGGTGAACGGCGACATCATCGAGTTAACCCCGGTAGATCGCATTCTGCTGGGGATTGGCTAGAAAATTCTAGCCGAGCTCTCCGATCCGATTCGGAGAGCTTTTTTGTTCCTTTTATTCCCCGCGACTGCGGTTCTCAATCGCCCGCGCGGCGTCTGCGGCTTGGTCAAGAATGGAGCGAGTTGGGATTTGTGGACTGGAATTACTTGGCGATATCAGATCGCCTTGATTCGACACCGCTGGCAGGGCGTACATTTTAGATAAAATTTTAACGGACAAAAAAGCGATCACCATTACCGCGATCAGCAAGCCCAATAACCCAATGAATCCACGTTGAGCAGATATTTTACGAATCATACTATTTCCGCGTCTCAATGATTTTTTCGGCGACGTTATTGGGGATGATTTCGTATTTATCAAACTCCATCGTGAACGAGGCGCGGCCTTCGGTCATTGAGCGCAAGACGGTCATATAACCGAACATTTCCGCCAGCGGCACGCGCGCCCGGACCACCTTGGCCAACCCGCGGTCCTCTAGACTGGCGATCTGGCCGCGTTTGCCGGACAAATTACCGGTCACATCGCCCATAAATTTTTCCGGCACGATGATTTCCACTTTCATCACCGGTTCCAGCAGTACCGGTTTGGCGCGGCGCGCCGCCTCTTGCAAAGCCATGGAGCCGGCGATCTTAAACGCCATTTCCGACGAATCCACTTCGTGATAAGACCCGTCGTACAGTTCGCAGGAAATGTCCACTAACTGAAAGCCGGCCACGACGCCGCGCTCCATCCCCTCGCGGACGCCCTTCTCCGCCGCCGGAATGTATTCCTGGGGAATCACGCCGCCCTTGATCGCGTTGATAAATTCAAAATGGGCCTCGCGCGTGGTGTTCTTGGCGATTTTCTTGCCCGCCACCGGCGGCGCCAGCGGTTTGATTCGGATCCGGACATGACCGTATTGGCCACGGCCGCCGGATTGTTTAATGTATTTACCTTCGGCCTCGGCCGGCATAGTGATGGTTTCTTTATAGGCCACCTGCGGCCGACCAACATCGGCGCCGACGCCGAATTCGCGCTTCAGCCGATCCACAATAATTTCCAAATGCAGTTCGCCCATGCCGGCGATAATCGTCTCGCCTGTTTCCTGATCGGCCTTCACGCGAAAAGTCGGGTCTTCAATGGACAGTTTTTTCAGCGCCAGTCCCATTTTTTCCTGATCAGCTTTGGTTTTCGGCTCAATCCGAAGTGAAATGACCGGCTCCGGAGCTTCAATCCCTTCCAGCAAAACGGGATAATCAAGGTCGGTCAGGGTGTCGCCGGTTTGCGTATCTTTCAAACCGACGGTGGCGGCGATATTGCCCGCCGAAATTTCTTTGATTTCGTGCCGGTTGTTGGCGTGCATTTGGACAATCCGGCTAATCCGCTCCTGTTCGCCGGTGCGCGGATTCAAAACATAAGAACCGGCCGCCAGGCGGCCGGAATAAACACGGAAATAAGTCAGTG
>DATECC010000050.1:0-2000 GCA_036516635.1 Minisyncoccota bacterium
GACAACTCGTCGCGAGCTCGCCTTCGTCCTCAAATCAATCCGTGAGATTATCAAAAAATATCAAAATCTTTAAAATTATGCTATGGTAGAAAGATGAAGACGCTCAATTTTGAGGCCATCAAGCCGATTTTGGCGGCCAACGATGTGGAATACGCCGCGCTGTTTGGTTCCTACGCTCGTGATGAGCAAAAACCAGACAGCGATGTGGATATTTTGGTGCGCTTCAAAGAACCGAAGAGTTTTTTTGAGCTGGATGATATTGAGGAACAATTGTCAGAAAAACTGGAAAAAAGAAAAGTGGACATTGTGACCGAGAAGGCCCTCAGTTCTTACATCAAGCCGTATGTGTTAAAAGATCTTCGGATTATTTATGAAAGACGATAAAGTTTATATCAGCTGAAAGAGTTTTTGTTAAACAAAAAATAACAAACGATATGAAAACTAAAACCGGTTTCGCTTGGTTCGGTTTAATAATAGCAGTGGCGATTCTCGCCGTCGCTGGTTGGTTGGTGATTAAACAACCAAATTTTTCTGGCAATCCGCCGCCGATTGACCTGGCCGGTTGGAAAACTTATCGGAATGAGGAATACGGATTTGAGTTCAAGTACGGGGAAAATTGGAAAATCGTGTCCCCGAACTCAGAAAACGCGATTGTGTCGTTGAGAAACAGCACACTTTCCGATGGGGATGAGATAGAAATAATCAGGGGCAATCATTGGAGCACAGAAGAACCGAGTGGGAAAATTCTTGACCGAGAGATTGTCGTTGGTGACATCGGCGCTTATGATTCTGACTGGGTGGAATTCGAACTTGGTTTCATTCGCAATATCAATTTTGTTGCCCCGAGGCAATTTATGTTAAATTTCTTTTTCACCTCCAGCGAAGATAAAAAATTGGCTGACCAAATTCTCGCCACTTTTCGTTTTACCAAATAACCACCACCAAAATCATGTATCAACTGCCGGAGTTGAAGTATGGGTATGGCGATTTGGAGCCGCATTTTGACGAGGCGACGATGCGCTTGCATCACTTGAAACATCATCAGGCCTACCTTGATAAGCTGAACGCGGCGCTCGCGCCGTATCCGGAATTGGCGGCCAAGGAAATCGGTGAGTTAATTAAAAACTTGGCCGCGGTGCCGGAAGCGATTCGCGAAGCGGTGCGTAATCACGGCGGCGGGCATCTTAATCACTCGCTGTTTTGGAATTATTTAACGCCCGCCTCAACCGCGAATCAACCGAGCGAGAAGGTAACGGCGGCGCTCCAAACTTTTGGCGGCGTGGAGGAATTCAAGAAGCAATTTAAGGAGTTCGCCTTGGCCCGCTTCGGTTCCGGCTGGGCCTGGCTCGTCCGCGATTCGGGCCAACTCAAAATTGTCAGCACCGCAAATCAAGATAATCCGGCGAGTCAAGGTCAAGAAGTGATTTTCGGTCTGGATGTCTGGGAACACGCCTACTATCTCAAATACCAGAACCGCCGGGCCGATTACGTTGACGCTTTTTGGTCGGTGCTTGACTGGCAGGCGGTGGAGGCGTTATTATAAGCGGGAAATGGAAATAGACAAATTAAATAAGAACCAAATCGTCCTTTTGACCCTTTTGGTCAGCTTTGTCACCTCCATTGCCACCGGCATTGTTACCGTCACTTTGATGGATCAGGCGCCGGTCGGGGTCACCCAAACCGTCAATCGGGTGGTGGAGCGGACGATTGAGCGGGTGGTGCCCGGCGAGACCAAAACCACGACGGTGATTAAAGAGGTGCCGATTTTAATTACCGAAGAACAACTGATTGCCGATTTGGTCCAGAGCGCCTCGGCGGCGGTGGTTCGGGTAACGCGCGGCGCCGAAAGTTTGGGCAGCGCTTTCATCGTCAGCCGCGACGGTCAGGTGATTACCGCCGCTCACCTTTTGATTGAGCCGGCCGGGTCCGGTAGCCGGCCGGCGGTGAGCGGCGACAAATTCAATTTGATTTTGGAAAAGGGCGAGAAGGTGGAGGCGACG
>DATECC010000051.1:0-3474 GCA_036516635.1 Minisyncoccota bacterium
GGATTATCAATAATTGACCCGACCAGCAAATAGATAAAGGCGGTCCCGTTGGCGATGGTGAAGAAAGTTAATATCTCGCGACGGTGGTAAGCATTAAGCAGTAGATAAAACAGAAAAATCACGCCGAAAACAATCGCCACCGGCCAGAGCGAATCCAGATTTTCCAAGCCAATAATTTCGTTGAGGGTAACAATGGCGCCGCCGGGAATCAACAAACCAGCCAGGGTGTGGAAAACCTCTCCGAGTTTGCTCTCCGTTTTGGTTTTAAGCAGGACCGAACCGGTCGCGGCCAACACCACACCGAGTCCGAGGGTAATAATAATCCGGCCACCCGCGCCAAGGTCAGTCCAAATCTGCCAGACGAAAAAAACTATACCCAACAGAGCCACGATGGCGCCGAGAACATAAAAGATCTTGGTTAATGAAAAATGAGACGCCCGTCCTTTTTCCGTTAAGGTTGAACTCTGGCCGGATAAGGCCAATACTTCTTCGCGGCTGATTTCACCGCTCGTCATTTTCTCCGCTAAAATCCGTAAGACTTCTTCTTTGTTCATAAAATTATTATTATTATTTTATAATCCAACCGATAAATTTAAAATTATCGCGATAGTAGTAAGCTCGTCCATCTTCGCCAACCAAATTAAGTTTCTGTTTTTTATTGCCTTTGACCAAATAATAACCATAGCGCGATCCGCCGCCATTAAAAAAGGGAAAAAACTCAATTTCGCCGCGTTGATAACCGCTTGCCACGGAGACACCATCCGGCGCGGTCAACAATTCGTTTAATTTTAGAGTTTGCGCTTCCGCCAAAGTAATTTCCCGCCCCTCATTTCTTTGAGAACGGTGCAAGAAAAGGTGAGTCGCGGGCGGGGTGTAAGGTTTACTGACTTCTGCCGATTCTTTCGGCGGCGGCGGACCAAGTGGTTTGACCTCGATGGTGGTTAATTTTCCATTTTTAATTTGATAATAATTACTAAGATAATTAACGCAGTCGTAATTGTAAGGATAAGATGATTGATAATTTGAACCACAAGTGGCGTAAACGAAATCGTACTCGGTGGATAAAGACCAAGCTGGCCAGTAAGCGCTTAAAGCGATGCCGATGACCAGCAAGATCGGCAGAGCGAAAGCTAAAATAACCAGCCAGTGATTTTTGATCGCCATATTTTTCTCAGATTAAGACTTTAATAATACTCCTTATTATTATATAGTCTATAGTGGATAAATGGGAAAATGTCCTCATAGCTCAATGGATAGAGCGCAGGCCTCCGAAGCCTGAAATCGAGGTTCGACTCCTCGTGGGGGCAAAAATGCCGAATAAAGTCATCGCCGTTGTCGGTCCGACAGCCAGCGGCAAGAGTGCGCTCGCTATTTGGCTCGCGCGCCGGTTTAACGGCGAAGTGATCTCGGTGGATTCGCGGCAAGTCTATCGGGAATTGGATATTGGCAGCGGAAAGTTGGCGGTGGGGAAGAGGGGAGGAATTAAACATCATCTTCTCGATGTGGTCAATCCCAAACGAATCTTCACAGTGTTTCAGTACCAGAAATTAGCCGAAAAAACAATTCGTGATGTTATCAATCGCTGCCGGCTGCCGATTCTTTGCGGCGGCACCGGTTTTTATCTAAATGCGGTTTTGGGTGATGTCGCCTTGCCGCCGGTGCCGCCGAATAAAATTTTAAGAGCCAAACTGGAAAAATTAAGCACCAAAAAATTATTGGCCAAACTTAAAATTCTAGATCCGACGCGGGCGGAAAAAATAGATTCCAAAAACCGCCGGCGGTTGATTCGGGCGCTTGAAGTGGCCACAATTTTGACTCCTCAGGACAGTCCTTGGGATTCGAAAAAGGACTATCCTTGGCCGTGTTTGAAAATCGGAATTTTGGTTGAAAAGAATAAATTGCGTCAAAGAATCAACCGGCGGCTGAAGACGGAACTTGAATCTGGGTTACTGGCAGAAGTTAAAAAATTACGCCGGCAGGGTTTATCTTGGCGGCGCTTAGACGATCTTGGTCTGGAATACCGTTTTGTCAGCCGTTATCTGCGACAACAATTAACCGCCGCCGAAATGATCAAACAATTACAAACGGCACTCTGGCATTACGCCAAACGGCAATTGACTTGGTTTAAGCGCGACCCGAAAATTATCTGGGTAAAAACATCAGCCGAGGCCGAACAGCGCGCGCGGGACTTTCTTAAAAAACCAGATCAGGTAGAATAAAAACCGACCGAGGGAGCTTAGGTAAGTGGTATACCGACGGTCTCCAAAACCGTAATCGGGGGTTCAATTCCTCCAGCTCCCGCCCTCGTTATTTTTTCGCCTCTTGATGGAGGGTGTGTTTTTTGCACCAACGGCAATGTTTTTTCAGCGCCAATTTGATGTCCACCAGCCGCTTTTTATTCTTCCGGCTCCAATAATTGACTCGCTTACACTCTTTGCAGGCCAATTTGACTAATTGATCTTGGGACATAGTTTCGTCAGATTAGCATTTTGTCTCTGATTTATCAACTTCCGCCGCGCCGAATTATTTTTGTTTGTGGTATTATACTCAGCAATGAGGGGACCAACTTAATTAAATTATGAGTCCGCGCGTCTTAATGTTCGGCTGGGAATTTCCGCCTCATAACAGCGGCGGTTTGGGGACCGCTTGCCTCGGTTTGACGCGCGCGCTGGCGGCCGCCGGCGCGCAGTTGATCTTTGTGTTGCCGCGCCGATTGGCGATCCGAGCGCCGTGGCAGAAAGTGGTTTTTGCCGACGACGAAGAAGTGGCGCTGGAAGGACGGGCGGTTAATTCTCTCTTGTCGCCCTATTTGACCGCCGACGGGTATCGTCGCCGACGGGCCGGCGCCGATCCGTTGTACGGTGAAAATTTAATCGCCGAGGTGCGCCGCTATGCCGCCGCCGCCGCGGCGTTGGCGCGCCGCGAACAGTTTGATGTGATTCACGCTCACGATTGGCTGTCATTTCTGGCCGGCGTGGCGGCGAAAAAAGTCAGCGGCAAGCCGCTGGTCGTTCATGTCCACGCCACCGAGTTTGACCGGACCGGCGGCCACGGCGTCAATCAGGAAGTCTACGCGATTGAGCAAGAGGGAATGCTGGCGGCCGATCAGGTGGTGACCGTCAGCCAATTCACAAAAAATCTGGTGACGCGGCATTACGGCATCCCGCCGGAAAAAATTTTAGTGGTGCATAACGGAATTGATTTTGAAACCAAACCGCGTCTAGGCGAGCGGCTGGCGAATCTGAAACGGGCCGGCGAAAAATTGGTGCTCTTCGTCGGCCGGATCACTCTGCAAAAAGGACCGGACTATTTTTTGCAGGCGGCGCGCCGCGTGCTGGATTTTGAACCACAAGTTACTTTTGTGATGGCTGGTTCCGGCGATATGGAAGAACAGGTCATCGGCCAGGCGGCGGCGCTCGGGTTGGGGACGCATTTTGTGTTTGCCGGTTTTTTGCGCGGGACCGAACTGGACGC
>DATECC010000052.1:0-3992 GCA_036516635.1 Minisyncoccota bacterium
TTAATTGGCGCAAATTTTTGACACCATAAATTTTCGGACCGGCGACGAGTGCCGCTTCTTTGGCGTTAGGCAGCGGCAGGTAAATTTCCCGACAACCGGCCGCCGCCAATTTCTGCACCAACAACAAAGTGCCGCGGATCGGCCGCACTTCGCCGTTTAAACCGAGCTCACCGCAGAACGCGCGCTGATCCGGCAAAAATTTAATTTCGCCGGCAGCCAAAAGATAAGCCAGCGCGATCGCCAGATCAAAACCCGAACCTTCTTTTTTCAAATCAGCCGGCGCCAGCGAAACGATAATTTTCCGGTTGCCTCTTTGGGGCGATGGCCAGCCGGAATTTTTAATCGCCGCCGAAATTCGATCCTTGGCTTCTTCCACTGCTTGATCCGGCAAACCGACAATGGAAAAAGAATGGAGTCCGCGGCTGATATCCATTTCCACCTGCACCAATTCCGCCCGCAAACCGGATACTTGCGCCGAATGGATATTAGCCAGCATCGTTTATTTTTTTAATGCGTCGTCTTCGTCAAATGAAGTTTGCAGGTGGCGGCGGCGGGATTGGCTTCCAGCCGTTCTCGCTCAATCGCTTCTCGGCAAACGACACAACCGCCGTAAATACCGGTCTTAATTTTTTCCAACGCCGCGTGAACGGCGCGCAAACGAACTTCCAACGGCACGACGGCGGCCGCGCGCTCTTCCAATTCTTCAAAACGATCGGCCGTTTCATCACGAAAAGAGACTTCCTCGGTGTTTGCCGGCACCGCCTCCCAGTCATCCGGATTTTTAGGATTGATTTTAGCGATCTCTCCCAATTCTTCCTCCAAAATAGTTCTCTCGGTTTCTAATTTTTTTTGGAAATAATCCAAACTAGTTTTTTCCATTGCCAGACAGTGTAACAAATGAGATTATTTTGGCAAGACGCTGTCATTCCAACGTTTAACGATTTCCGAAAAGGCCGTTTCGTTTTCCGTCAGAATGAGAAAATTTTGATTAAGAAAAGCAGACAACAAAATCGTCTGCCCGTCCTTAACTAGCCGCCGCGTTTCCAAGTTGCGATTCAGATGATTGCTGAAAGTCGGAGTCGTGGTGGCCGGAGAAAAAACCGCCCGGCCGGTCAATAAATAGAACGCCGCCGGCAGTTCCGTTTCCGCCGCGCGGAGCGCGGCAAAGGCTTCGTTATAATTTTTGGTTTTCAATAATAAAAAAAGCGCCGGTTGGCGTCCGTCATCATAACGGCCGAGCAGAAATTTTGGGTCAAAGGTCTGTTTTAATTTCTCCGGCCAAAACTCCGGTAAGACACCGAGCCAGACCGGCCAAGTCAGTGCCGTTTCATTTTTGGCGGGAATAATTCTCATCATTTGACCGGCCGCCGGCGCGCCGTCGTTTAAGGTCTGCCGTAATTTCAAAACGGCCGCCGCCGGTGTCAAATCGTCCAAGGCGATTTTTACTTGCTGATCCGTGGCGATAAAAAGTTGATCCGCCGCCGCGGCGTTGAGCGGCGGTTTGGACGCCGCCGGCGGCGGCGCGAGGTTAAACCAGTAGAGATAAACAAAAATACCGGCCCCCAGAAGTAAAAGGATCAGAGTCAAGAGTAATAATTGACTCCGGCCGCGCGCCGGCTGGTTGGCGGTCGGCGGCAAACCAGCGGTTTGGTTTTGCCCTCGAATGATTGCCTGGCTGACGCTGCCGCCGTGGGCGGCGGCTTGAGTTAAATCGGTTTTAAAAGTTCTGATCGGATCCATCATTAGCGGCGCGGTTTTTAATTTGGCGATTTGCGCCGCCGCCGCGGTGGCTTGTCGTCGCCGTTCGGCTTCAGCCGCCGCCGCGGCCAACGCTTTCTCCCGTTCCGCCGCGACAGCCGACTGCGCGGTCTGTCGCGCGGCGGCGCCGGCCATCGCTTCGGCCGCCGCCGCTTGGGCGATTTTTTCTTCCGCCGCCTGTTTGACCGCTACCGCTGTTTCGCGTTTCCGCCGCCGTTCCTCCCCTTCCATCGCCCGTCGCGCCTCCTCGCGCCGCCGAAGCAGGATTTGGTTTTCCGCTTCCCGTTTTTTCCGCCGTTCCTCCCCTTCCATCGCCTGGCGCGCCGCCGCTAAGCGCTCAACTGGAATGGTGTCAGACATGAAGTTCGGTTAATTGTTTTTTTGCCTCATCTTCCCGATCAAGCAGGGCGCGATATTTGACCGTATTGGCTTCAATCACCCGTTCAAGTTGCCAGAGTTTTTCCTGATACCCCCATTTGTCTTTTTCCGCTTCTTGGCGCGCCGCTTGGGCCGTTTGCCGTTTTTTCTCAATCACCTGTTTATCTTGAGCCAGAACAGTCTTGGCTTCTTCCAACTCCAAACCGGTTTCCATCGCCTCGGCCTGTTTTTCCCGTTCTAAAACCGGCGCCAATTGCGCCCGGATTACTTTCCGCTGATCGTCAAGTTTAACCCACTCCAATTCCAATACCGTTTTCTGCTGCTCAATCTCCGCCAGCGATTTTTTTAACTGTTCGGCCGCCACCGCATTTTTTCTCTCGCCTTCTTCCCGTTCTCGTTTCGCCGTCCAGTCCGGCCCTTCCATCGCCTGGCGCGCCGCCAGCCGTTTTTGTTCCAATTCTTTTTCCGCGTCAACTATTACCATGTCTTAATTATAAGACAAAGTCTTGATCAATAAAACAATTAGTTTGGGATTAAGCCGCTGGCGCGGAATTATTGTCGTGATTGTTCAGCCCAGTTATTGGCGCCGCGGCCGACCGCGGCGCGCGGCGCGACTGGCGTTGGTGATTAAACCCCAGCAAATATCGCCGCGGATTTAGACCCAAATCCAGAAAATCATCCGCCACCTCTTTCAGTTTGGCCGAAGTACTCTTGCCGAAAGCCGCCACTTCCACTTGATTGCCGCTGTGAATTTTCAAATACTCCACCAATGGCACAAAATCGCCGTCGCCGGAAAGGATGATGACGGCGTCCAGTCGCGGCGCCAACTTAACCGCGTCAATCGCCAAGCCGACATCCCAGTCGGCTTTCTTGGCGCCGCCGACGAAAATTTGCAAATCCTTGGTCTTAATTTCAATGCCGACCTTGCCGAGCGCGTCTAAAAAATTTTTTTCCTCGCCCGATTCCGTCGTAATAACATAGGCAATCGCCCGCACCAAAGTGCGGTCGGCGACCACTTCTTTCAAAATTGCGCCGAAATTAACGCGCGCGCCATAAAGATTTTTGGCGCAATGATAAAGGTTCTGGGTGTCAATGAACATTCCCACCCGTTGCCCTTGATGTTTGATGATGGACATTATTTAGTGGTTTTGGTTGATAATTTTTTCTGCTTCTCCTCAATGTATTTAAGATGCCGCCGCCGTTTGGCGACCAATTTCAAAAGACCGCGCCGCGAATGTTCGTCCTGTTTGTGTTTTTTCAAATGTTTGGTCAATTGCTCAATTTGTTCCGACAACAGCGCCACTTGCACCTCGGCCGAGCCGCTATCCCGCTCGTGCTGGCGCGTCTTTTTGATGATCGTTTGTTTTTTCTTCGTCGTTAGCATTGGACGACAATAGCACAACGATAAACATAAAGCAACAATTATGTCGCACAATTTTTTGCTATACTGAAACCAAAATAATCCAAAACAAGGTGAATAAAAGGTGAATAAGATGAATAATTTGACTAAATTAAAACAGGAATTTTTGGAATATCTGGAGATAGAACGCGGCCGGAGTCTGAAAACGGTGGCCAATTATGACCGCTATCTGCGGGCGTTCATTCAATTTGCCAAAGTCACTTCCCTGGCGGACATCAGCGCCGACAATATCCGACAGTTTCGTCTGGCGCTGAATCGCCGCGGTCTGAAAAAAAATTCGCAAAATTATTATTTGATCGCCCTGCGCACCTTTCTCAAATATCTGTCCGGTCGGGAATTTACTGTTTTACCGGCGACGGCGATTGATTTGGCTAAAACCGATCGCAAAGAATTAGATTTGATCAATCCGCCGGAGTTGGCGCGGCTCTTCGCCGCG
>DATECC010000053.1:0-16061 GCA_036516635.1 Minisyncoccota bacterium
TTTTGTAAGCTTTTTCCAAAAAAAGTAGTAAATGCTTTCTGAGCGGCGCGCCAGTTTCACTGGCACGAAATTCGGCGGCGGAAAAAAATTGGAATCGGAAAGCGAGTGCGGGCAAAAATTCCTTCCCCCCAACCCCCTTCCTTTTTGCCCGCCCGAGCGATTGGGTTTCAAAGTTCGCAGTCCGGATTTTCGTCAAAAAAAGTTCGGATTTTAACCAAAAGGCACCGTTTTTCATATTTTGCTTTCCAAAATGCCCCGCCAAAATTTGGCTAAATCTTAAAAATTTGTTTTAATGTTTGCAGATGACTCAAAACACGCCCGAGGCGATCTGGGATAAATTGAAAAACGGCGTTTTTATTATTGCCGAGGCCGGCAAGAATTTTATCCAAACCGAGGAAGAAAAATCCGTGGCCGAATACTTGCGGAACGCCAAACAATTAGTGGCTGAAGCGGCCAAAGCCGGCGCGGACGCCATTAAATTTCAAACGCACAATGTTGAAGATGAACAATTAAACATCAATATCGTCTCGCCGCACTTCCGAGGCAGCGATCGTTATCGGTGGGTGACGAGAAATAACCGAGCCACGCCGCTCAATGAATTCTGGAAACCGTTAAAACAATATTGCGCCGAGCGGGGGATTATTTTCTTTTCCACCGCAATGAGCCGCGGCGCGGCCAAAATTTTAACTGAAGTCGGTGTCAATTTTTGGAAAATCGGCTCCGGCGACATTCTTGATTTTGTGATGCTTGATTACCTGAGACATAACAACCGGCCGATTATTCTTTCTTCGGGAATGAGCACTTTGGAAGAAGTGGAAAACGCCGTCCGGTTTTTAAAAGAGAAAAACAATTGCGTCGCTCTTTTGCACTGCGTTTCCAAATATCCCTGCCCGCCGGAAGAATTACGTCTTAAGACAATAGAATTTTACAAAGAGCGGTTTGCTCTGCCGATCGGATTCTCCGATCACTCTATCGGCCTTGATTCGGCACTGGCGGCAGTGGCGCTGGGCGCCACGATCTTGGAAAAACATTTTTCACTGTCGCGGACCCTGTGGGGTGCCGATCATCAAGTGTCACTCACCCCTCAAGAGTTTACCGACTTGGTAACCGCCGTCCGGGAAGTCCAAAAAAAACCGGCAAAACAGAAAGAAGTGTTGGGAAGCGAATTTGTTCAAAAGGGGATGGGAAGCAAGGCAAAAATATTACAGGCTAGCGAAGCCGTCTTCAGACCATTATTCCGAAAATCTTTGATGGCTGCACGGGAAATATCAGCCGGAACAATCTTAATTCCCGAGATGGTTTACGCCATGCGCCCTCAACAGTATGCGGGCGGACTGCCTTCCGAACAATATGAGCAGGTGATCGGCAAGAAAATTAAGCAGACTCTCAAAAAATACGATCCAATTACCGCTGAAATCATAACTCTATAAAAATGCCGGAGGAGGGAGTCGAACCCTCATGCCTTGCGGCACACGATTTTGAGTCGTGCGTGTCTGCCATTCCACCACTCCGGCGATCCTTTCCAGTTTAGCGGAAGGTGACAACAGAAGCAATCCTGTGCTAAAATCAAAGAATATGCCCGACATTCTCAATTCAATTTTTTGGATTGAAGTGGATAAAATCAAGCCCAACCCTTTCCAGCCGCGGCGAGAATTCAATCCGGACCGACTGCGGGATTTGGCCGATTCCATCCGCCAATACGGCGTGCTCCAGCCGCTGGTCGTCACCAAACACGAAATTGAACGCGACGATGGCAGTCTTTATTCGGAATACGAATTGATTGCCGGCGAACGGCGCTGGCGTTCGGCCCAGCTCGCCGGCGTCAAACAGGTGCCCTGCGTCATCCGCGCCGGTGAGGACGACGACCGTCTAAAATTGGAAATGGCGATCATTGAAAATCTCCAACGCGAAGACCTGAATCCGGTTGATCGCGCCCGCGCCTTTGATCGCCTGATCAATGAATTCAAGCTCCGGCATCTGGATATCGCCGAAAAAATCGGCAAGAGCCGCGAATATGTGACCAACAGTCTGCGCATTCTGTCCCTGCCCGAAAATTTTCTGCAGGCGATCGTTTCCGGCCAGATCACCGAAGGCCACACGCGGCCGCTGCTGATGCTTGCGGAAAAACCAGCCGAGCGTCAATCGTTATTTGACGAAATTATTACCCGTCGCCTGACGGTGCGCGAGGCCGAAGCGATCGCGCGCCGCGCGGCGATCGAACGCGCGCGCAAACACGGACCGATTGATCTGGCGCTGGTTGAGCTGGAACGGCAATTGTCCGAGAAATTAGGCGCGCGCGTCCAGATTGAACGCAAGGAAATCGGCGGCAAAGTAATGATCAATTATTTATCCAACGAAGATCTTCGAAACATTTTGAATTTATTAACCAACGAAACTGCCGTTCTCGCCGCCGAATTGGAAATGCCGCCGGAAATTCCAGTAATGGAGGAAACGACCGAAAGGTCGCCGGAGCCGGAGCCGGAAGACGATCTCTACAACATCAAAAATTTTTCGCTTTAACATCGGTTAATTTGTGCGGCTGGTGGTTCGGGCAGGTCTTATCGCTACAGCGGTCGGGAATGGTCTTCGTCCCCGCCATCATCAGATAAGGACAAGGCCCGGCCGGTCTGGCGCCGTTGAGATCGGCCGGCCGCGGATACCCGCAAATTTTTCCCGTCGGCTTGTTTTTAACAATGTATTTGCATTTCGGATAATTGGTGCAGCCGTAAAAAACGCCGTATCGGCCGCGCTTGGCCGTCAGCGTACCGGCCTGACAAATCGGACACTTCACACCGGTGTCGCCCGTCTGATCATTCGGATCGCGTTTGATGTATTTGCATTTCGGATAATTGGCACAAGCGATGAACGGACCGAAACGGCCAGTCCGTTCCACCAGTTTGCCTGTACCGCAGTTCGGACATAACTCGCCGGTGTCCTTGGGTTCGGCCAGCACCGCGCCGCTTTCCAACCGCGCGCCGATGCACTCGGGAAAGCGCCGGCAGCTTAAAAATTTTCCCGACCGGCCGAGTTTCCAAACCATTAACCCGCCGCATTTCGGGCAAACCAACGCCGCCGGCGCCGCTCCCAAATTGTTAATTTTCGGTAAATCTTTTTTGGCTTGAACCGCTTTTTGAAACGGGCCATAAAAATTTTTCAACAGAGTGACATATTTTAATTCACCGGCGGCAATTTCATCCAGATTGTTTTCCATCGTCGCCGTAAAGGCGTCGCTGATGTAATTTTCAAAATTGACGCTTAAAAAATCGCTGACCGTTTCGCCGGTCGCCGTCGGCTGGAGCGCGCGGTTGAGCTTGGTCACATAACCGCGGTCAAGAATATGTTTGATAATCGTCGCGTAAGTGCTCGGCCGGCCGAGGCCGCGCTTTTCCAATTCTTTGACCAGACCGGCTTCGGTGTAACGCGCCGCTGGCGCGGTTTCTTTGCGTTCGCTGTCAATCTTTTTCAGGGTTAAGGTTTCATTAGCGCTGACCTTGGGCAGTTCCACTTCTTCATTTCGCGCCGCCGGATCGGCGGCCAGCCAGCCGTCAAAAATAATCCGCTGGCCGTTGGCGCTGAATGGAGGCACACTGACGTCGGCGCACCCCGCCGTGATTTTCGTCTGCCGTAGACGCGCTTCGGTCATTTGCGAGGCCAGCGCGCGCCGCCAGATTAATTCGTAAAGTTTTCTTTCGGCCGGACCATGCCCGGCGCTGGCTTCGCTGATTTTCGTCGGCCGGATGGCCTCATGCGCCTCCTGGGCGTTTTTGCTGGCGGTCTTATAAACCCGCCGGTCGGTCGCGTAAGCATCGCCGAATTTGGCGCGCGCCAGGGCGACGAGGGCGTCCGCCGCGGCGACGTTCAAGTTGGTGCTATCGGTGCGCATATAAGTAATGTGTCCGGCTTCGTATAATCGCTGGGCGTGACGCATCGTTACGCTCGGTGAAAAGCCTAACCGCGACGACGCGGTTTGCTGCAGGGTGGAAGTAATGAACGGTGCGCGCGGCTGGCGCCGCGTTTCTTCTTCTGTGACTGCTAAAATCCGCCACGCGCCGGCGCGCGCGGCGATGAGAATTTTTTCGGTCGCCACTTCAGTTTTTGGTTCAAGACTGCAATCAAAAATAATTAGTTTGCCGGCGGCGGTTTCTAATTCTGCTTTAATCACCCAATACGGTTCCGGCTGAAAAGCGCGAATCAGTTTTTCCCGTTCCACTAGAATCCGCAGGGCTGGGGATTGGACGCGTCCGGCGGATAAGCCGTAACGCAGTTTCCGCCAGATCAAGCCGGACAGATCGTAGCCGAACAACCGGTCCAGCACGCGCCGCGCCTCCTGGGCGCGGCGGAGATTTTCGTCAATCCGGCGCGGGTGGGCCAGCGCGTCCGCAACGGCTTCTTTGGTGATTTCGTGAAAAACGATCCGTTGCGGCTTTCGGGAATTCAAAACCTCGGCAATGTGCCAGGCGATCGCTTCACCCTCGCGATCGGGATCGGTCGCTAGAATCACTTCTTTGGCTGCCTTGGCCGCCTGCCGCAAATTTTCCACAATCGTTTCCTTGCCTTTGACGATTTCGTAATGCGGCACAAAACCGGCCGGCACATCAATCGCGTTCTTGTTTGATTTCGGCAAATCGCGGATGTGGCCGACGCTCGCCAACACCTCGTAGTCGCGGCCGAGATATTTCGCTACGGTTTTAGCTTTCGCCGGCGACTCCACAATCAGCAATGTTCGTCCGCTGGTTTTAGTCATTGGCCTACATTAGTACTATGAGACAGATTTTTTTGCAACCGACGCGACAATTTCAATCTCGCCCAGTGATTCTCGGATCAATCCTTTAATTTCCATCACCGCCAGCAGGGGATTGACCTCACTCGGCGGCAATTTCAATTGCCGGATCAATTCGTCGCGCGGCTGGGGTTCAAAGGTCAGCAATTCAATAACCAATTGTTCCAGTGGCGACAATTTATCCGAAGTAATTGTTTCGCCGGCGGCGGCCGGTTCAAAACCGAGCGCGCTGAGTAATTCATCGCCAGTGGTAATCGGTGTCGCCCCCTGCCGGATTAACTGATTTGGACCGAAAGCCACCGGCGCAAAAATTGAGCCGGGCACGGCCAATACTTCGCGGTTATAATCAAGCGCCAAGCGCGCGGTGATCAAAGTACCAGATTTTTCGCTGGCCTCGATGATCAGCACCGCCTTGGCCAGTCCGGCCATAATCCGGTTGCGGCGCGGAAAAGTATGAACGCCGGCCGACGCGCGCGGTGCCAATTCCGACAGCAGCGCGCCGCCGGCCGCGACAATTTTATCGGCCAGCTGGTGGTTGGAAGGCGGATGAAGCACGGCGCGGTCAAGACCCGATCCGGGTACGGCCACGGTCGGCAGGCCGGCTGCTAGCGCCGCCTCGTGAGCGACGGCGTCCAATCCGATTGCTAAACCGGAAACAATGGCGATCGGATAACCCTCCAGGGCGGCGATCAATTTTTCGGCCGCTTCCTGACCGTAGCGGCTATGGCGCCGCGAACCGACAATGGTTAAATAAATATAATCTTCATTTGGCAATTGACCTTCCAGCCAAAGTTTTTTCGGCGGGTCGTTGATTTCCCGCAACAACGGCGGAAATTGCTCCGGCGACAGTTCAATGATATTACGCTGTTGGAACGACGACATTATGTTTGACGATTGTAACATAAAATAAATTTGCTATGATTAAATTATGCTAGACATCAAATTCATTCGCGACAATGCGGCGCTGATTAAGGCGGCGGCTAAGAAGAAGCATTTGGATTTTGATCTGGACAAATTGCTGGCGGCGGATAATCAGCGTTTGGAATTATTGAAGCTTGTGGAAACCGCGCGCGCGCGGCAAAACGCCGTCAGTGAAAAAATCGCCGGTAGCGCCGACAAAACCAATTTGATTGCCGAAATGACGGCGTTGAAAACGGAACTGAAAAAACACGAGGAAGAATTGAGCGCGAAGATGAAAGACTGGCAACGACTGATGCTGGAGGTGCCGAATGTGCCGGATATGTCGGTGCCGGACGGGGTCAATGATTCGGCTAATCAGGAAATCAAAACTTGGGGGCAGAAACCGCAATTTGCCTTTTCGGCTAAAAGTCACCTGGAATTATTGGCGTCGCTCGCCGGCGCCGATTTTGAACGCGGCGCCCGCGTCGCCGGTTTCCGCGGTTATCTTTTAATCGGTGTCATGACCCAACTTTCGCTCGCGTTGTGGCACTGGGCCTTGGATCGATTGATTGCCGGCGGTTTTACGCCGATGTTTATGCCGGCGCTGGTCAAGCGAGAAAACCTTCTCGGCACCGGTTATCTGCCGCAAGGCGCAGTTGATCTTTATGTGACGCAGGACGGCGATTATCTGTCCGGCACGGCCGAGGTGCCGGTGATGGGTTCGTTCCTGGACGAAATTTTGCCGCCCGCGGCGCTGCCGAAAAAAATTGTCGCTTTTTCGCCCTGCTTCCGCCGCGAGGCCGGCAGTCACGGCAAGGATGTCAAAGGTCTGATGCGCGTCCATGAATTTTTTAAGGTGGAACAGGTGATTCTCTGCGCCGCCCAACACGAAGAAAGCGTCCGTCGCCACGAAGAATTATTGACCAACGCCGAAGGCCTGATGCAGGCGCTGAAGTTGCCTTATCGCGTCGTCATCAATTGCGGCGGCGATTTGGGCTTGGCCGCCGTTAAAAAATACGATCTGGAAGCCTGGGTGCCGTCGGAAAATAAGTACCGCGAAACTCACTCCATTTCCTATTTTCATGATTTTCAAACTCGACGCCTAAACATTCGCACCCGCAGCGCCGACAGCCGCCTGCATTTCGTCCACTCATTGAACGGCACCGCTCTGGCGACGCCGCGCCTCTTAATTCCGCTGCTGGAAAATTACCAGCAGGCCGACGGTTCAATCCTCGTGCCGGAAGTATTGCGGCCATATTTAGGCGGTCGCGAACGGTTGAGCCATGACCGGCCGTTATGAGTCGCTGAAGAAAACCGCCCGCCGCCGGCCAGCCGCCGCCTGGCGGCTCCCAGTTTGGTTGCTTCTGTTGGTTTTAGTCGTCGCTGGCGGGTTGGCGTTTTTTTTCAACAGCGACCGGTTTGCTCTGCGCGCGATTGAGATCCGCGGCCAACATCTGCTGACCGCGGAAATGATCGCGACCGCCGCGCGTCAGACGCTCGCCGGCCGTCGCTGGTTCTTCTTCCGGCGCGATCGCTACTGGTTTTATTCGCCAACCCAATTAAGCGCCGCCCTGCGCGCGCGCTTTACTCGGCTGGCGGCGGTCACGCCGCAAATCAGCGGCTGGAACACTTTGCAATTGCAGGTCACCGAGCGCCGCACGGCGGCGCTCTGGTGCGCCGAGGATTCGGTCCCGACGGAAAATTGTTTTTATTTGGACGAGACTGGTTTAGCTTTCGCCCGCGCGCCGCACTTTTCCGCTTCACCCCTGATCACCATCGTCGGCGCCGATCCGCCGGCCGTCTCCTCAACACCGTTATTGAACAGCCAACCTTTGCCGCGCGCCCGTTTTCACCATCTGCTGAATTTGAAATTGGCACTGGAAGAATTTTTCCGGTCGGCGCCGCCGTTGGATAATTTTGCCGTCCAAAAAATTACCGCCACGGCCGACGGCGATTATAAATTTTATTTTACCGGTCCGAACCAAACACCGGCCGGTTTTGAAATTATCATTACCCGGACGCAAACCGTCGCGGAAATTTTAGACCGTCTGGAATCGGTACTGGCGGTGCCGGAATTTCAGGCGGAATTAACGCCGGCGGCCCGACTGGAATATCTGGATTTGCGCTTCGGCCACAAAATCTTTTACCGCTTTCGCAACTAATTTGGCCAGCGTATAATTAAAATAATGAATAGATTTATCCTCATCCTATTAATCCTAATAATCTTTATTGGAATTGGAACCTCGGTATATTTTGTCTATTCGAAGGAAAAAATTAGCAAAATTGTTCAAAAAGAAATCAAAACAGAAATAATTCCCGTTAGTCCTATTGTCCGAAAGATTAAGAATATGTCGTTGGATGAAAAAATTGGACAGATGTTAATCATCGGTTTTGAAAATAAATACCTTGATGACCATGTGCAGAAAATGATTGAACAATATCATATCGGCGGCATCAACCTTCTGGGAAGAAATGTAAAAGATAAAAATCAAATACAACAGCTCACTACAGATTTACAAAAAATATCAGATACACCGCTTTTCATCGCTACAGACCAAGAGGGCGGAAAAGTTATTCGTTTTAATTTTCTATATGAATTGACATCACAAATCAGAATCAAAGATACTCAGCAAGCGGAGCAAATTGCTTTAACTAGAGCCAGAGAGCTTCGAGAAATTGGTGTTAATATGAATTTTTCTCCGGTCATTGATTATGTTTCTGACACGCAATCCTATCTCTATAATCGAACATTTGGAGTTGACCCCAATTTTACCGGAGTATTAGGGAGTGCGATGATTCGCGGTTATCAAAAAGGTGGTATTATACCCGTCGCCAAACATTTTCCCGGCTACGGTAATATAGTAGTTGATCCTCACAGGAAAGAGGCAATATCTTCTGTTAGTAATGAAACATTTAACCGAAATTTAATTCCCTTTAAAAAGATTCTGGAAAATAATCTAGCTGACACAATAGCGATTATGACTGCTCATATTGTATTAACAGCGATAGATTCCAAACCGGCGACTTTGTCTCAAAAGTTCATGACTGAAATTTTAAGAAAACAAATGGGGTTTGATGGAGTCATTATCACTGATGATATGGAAATGGTGGCAACCAGACAGGCAATTGATCAGGCGGCAGCAGAGGCAGTCAAGGCGGGTGTGGATATGATTATCAGTACTTATACTCCCGTCAAACAAATTTTGATTTTTAATCGCCTGAAGACAGCTGTGCTTACAGGAGAAATTTCAGAAGAGAGAATCAATGAATCAATAATGAGAATTTTAAAACTAAAATCACTCCTCGTTTCGAACTAAATAAACTCCTGTGGTATAATTTAATTAATGTCCGTCATCAGTTTATTGAAATCATACATTGGGTGGCATTACAGTTTGGCACTGGCGGCTTGGTGGCGGATCTACACCAATTGTTTATGGTTCTTATTTAATTTTTTTTCCGTCTCCATTCTGATCCGCACTTTATTTTCCCCGTGGCGCCGGCTGACGGAAGGTTACCCGGCCGGTTTTGCCCCCAGCGCGGCGGCGGAAATCCTGATCATCAACCTTTTGATGCGGGCGGTGGGGTTGGTTATTCGCACCGTTTTCATTTTGTTTGCCGGACTGACATTAACGATCGCTTTTTTCCTGGGCTGGCTGGCATTGGTTTTTTGGCTCGTCGCGCCGGTCGTTATTCTCGGTTCATTTTTCACCGGTTTTTACCTGATCTTTTTAACTTAATTTATGAAGATTTTTCCGTTTCGTTATCATTTAGAAACCAGTCCGCTCTACCCGCTTTTTTTGCTGGATGCTTTTTTAAGCCACCGAACGCGCCATCGTTTATTCCATCTCCTGAATTTTATTTTACTGATTTTCTTTTTAATTTTTTTAGCCACCTGGTTCAGCCCGCTTTGGCCGGCGTTGGCCACCGTGGTCGCGTGGTTCCAACCGCGCCTGCCCGAAATCACCGGCGCGACGTTAATCTTTTTGGCTCTCTGGCTCGCCGTCTATTTGCTGGAAGCTTTTTTCCGCCAGCGTTATTTTTCAGTCCGCACCGCCGCCGGTCCGAGTTTTGACGCCGGCCGGATTCTATTTAACACGCCTGAATCGGATCTAGTGATCGCATTGCTGACGGCGCCGGCTGGCGTCAAGTGGTTAATCCGTTTGGGGCTAACCCTCGAACAGGGCGCCGAATTTCTGGCCGCTCGCCGCCCCAAAAAAATCAGTCTCCCGTTTGAACCGAAGTTATTGAACAGTTTACCGTCGTTTGTCGGTTCATTGTTTGATTCGCAAGCCGATTTTGCCAAATGGCTTTTGGAATTTGACGTGAAGAGAGCGGAAGCCGTCGGCGCGGCCCAGTGGGTGGAAACGCTGACTGAAGCCGAACGGGAAGCGGAGCGGTGGTGGACTAAGGAACATTTGGCGCGCCATCCGGGTCTGGCTAAAGATTGGGCTTACGGCGAGAGTTATTTGCTCAATCAATACAGCCTTGATTTATTGACCGCGCCGGAAACGCGCGGCCGGCCGGCGGGCGCTATTTGGTACCAAGCGGCGGTGGAACAACTGGAAACGATTCTCGGCCGGTCGCGCGAAGCCAACGCTTTGGTTGTCGGCGCCGCCAGTGCGCCGCTGGAAGTCGTCTACGAGCTGGCGGCGCTGATCCGGACCGGCCGGATTGTGCCGGCGCTGGAAGCCAAACATCCGAAATTATTGCGAACGGCAATTTTCTTGTCGCGGTTCAAGGAGCGTCAGGGATTGGAAAGCGAGTTGGTAAAAATTTTTAACGAAGTGGAAAAATCAGGCAACACAATTTTGATTCTGGATGATTTGCCGTCTTTTGCGACTCACGCCGCCACCCTTGGCGCCGATTTGGAACAATTGTTCGATCCTTATTTAAGCTCCCGCCGGATTCAGGTGATTGCCTTGGCGGAAACAGATGCTTATCAACGCACCCTGGCGACCAACCGCGCCTGGCAGGCACGGTTTGAAGTGGTTTCCGTTGAAGACTCGGCCGGCCAGACGATTGAAGCGCGGTTGTTTGAAACAGCGGAAAAGATTGAACGGCGCCACCGCGGCCAGATCACTTTTACTTATCAAGCGGTTGTGGCGTTAGCCGATTTGGGCGAGCAATTCGCCGGCGGCGAATCGGCCTTTGATCAAGCGCTTGATTTTTTGACCGAAATCGGCCCTTGGGCCGCGGCCGCGCGGTCGTTTAAGATTGGCCGGGCCGAAGCGTTGAAATTCGTATCGCAAAAATTAAAAGTGCCGCTGGGGGCGATCAGCGCCGCCGAACAGGAAAAATTATTGAATTTGGAAAAAAATTTGCACGACCGGGTGATCGGCCAGGACCAGGCGACTGTGGCGGTGGCCAGCGCGCTCCGCCGGAGCCGCGCCGGCGTCAGAAATCTAAAACGGCCACTCGGTTCTTTTCTGTTTCTCGGTCCAACCGGCGTCGGCAAAACCGAAATGGCCAAAGCTCTAGCGGCGGTTTTCTTTGACGATGAAGAGCGGCTGTTGCGGTTGGATATGTCCGAATACACCGGCCCGGACGCCCTCAAACGACTGATCGGCTCGTTTGCCACCGGCGAACCGGGCGTGTTGGCCAAACTATTGCGGGAACAGCCGTACGGCGTTCTTTTGCTTGATGAATTTGAAAAAACCGATCCGGCCGTTCGAAATTTGTTTTTGCAAATTTTGGATGAAGGATTCTTCGCCGATATGCGCGGCGAACGTGTCAACGCGCGGAATATTCTCTTCATCGCCACCTCCAACGCCGGCGCACCACTCATCTGGGATTTGGTCGGCGCCGGCCAACATTTGCTGGAAGTGAAAAAGGTAATTATTGATTCGTTGATTAAGCATAATATTTTGCCGCCGGAGCTACTTAACCGGTTTGATCAAGTGGTCATTTTCAATCCCTTGGGTGAGGCCGAAAGCCGGGCGGTGGCGCGATTATTGTTAACCAAGTTGGCCGACCGGTTGAAAGAACGCGGTTTGGGATTTCAAATCACCGAGTCGGTCGTGGAACAAGTGGCCAAACGCGGCGCGGACAAACAATTCGGCGCGCGGCCGATGGCCCGCTTCATTCAAGATCGGCTGGAAGAACCGGTCGCCCGAGCCTTGATTCAAGGTACGCTGAAAAGCGGCGCGGAATTTTCTTTTGATGACAAACTCCAATTGGCGGTTAAAAATTAGTCTGGTCGTTATTTTGCCGTTGCTCCTTTTTTTCGTCTGGCTTTTACCGGACGAGCACGGCGTCTATCCGGTGGCCCTGCGCCGACTGGCCGGTCTGGTATTTCAAGAAGGCTTGACGCCGGCCCAGGCCGCCGCTAAATACGCCGCCGGCGATTTTCGCTTATTAATCGTTCCCGGACACGACACTGAATTTTCGGGCGCCCAATTCGGCCGGCTGAAGGAAGCCGATCTGAATCTAGCACTCGCCGAACGACTGGCCTTTTATTTAACGCCAGATGAGAAGTTGAAAATTTTTACCACCAGAGATTGGTCTTCGGGTGACTACCGGCCGGAATTTTTGGATTATTTTGCGCGCGAGCGCGAAGCGATTCGTTCATTTCGCGCGCGTCTGCGCGCGCAGTTTGTCGCCCTGGTCAAAGCCGGCGCGGTGACGGAAACCGTGGTAGTGTCGCATAATTTCGCGCCGGCGGAAGCGGCCATTCGGCTTTACGGTCTCAATAAATGGGCGAACGAAAAGGGGATTGATTTGACGCTCCATCTCCATTTCAACGATGACGCCGAACGGCCGCCGGCGCGCGCCGGCCGTTATCGCGGTTTTGCCATCTACATTCCGGAAGCGCAATTGCCGGCCCATCATTTCGGCCGCGAGTTGGGTGAGAGGTTAAAACAAAAATTATCGCTCGCCGCGCCGGTCAGCAATCTGCCGTTGGAGGCCGCCGGTGTGATTGAAGATCAGGAGCTGATCGCCGTCGGTGCCAACGGCTCGCGCGAGCGGGCCTCGTTGTTAATTGAGTACGGTTATCTTTACGAACCGCAATTCCTTAATCCCGCCGCGCGCGCGGCGGCGCTCGAAACTTTGGCCCGGCGCACCGCCGAAGGGATTAAAGATTATCTGACCAGTATTCAATAGTTTATTTTCGCGCTAGGCTGGATAATGAAAAATTTTTGGGACCAATTACCCAAGCCGTTTTTTTGTTTGGCGCCGATGGCCGATGTGACCGATGTAGCTTTCCGACGGATCATTGCCAAATACGGCGGGCCGGATGTACTCTGGACCGAATTCGTTTCGGCCGACGGTTTGATCAGTCGCGGGCGCGACCGTTTGCTCCGCGATCTGATTTTTACTGAAGCCGAGCGACCGATTGTCGCGCAATTGTTCACGGCCAAGCCGGAAAAAATGTTTGCCGCCGCTAAAATTATCGTGGAACTCGGTTTTGACGGTTTGGACATCAATATGGGCTGTCCCGACCGGAAAATTGAAAAACAGGGCGCCGGGGCGGCGCTGATGAAAAATCCGCCACTGGCGCGCGAAGTTATCGCCGCGGCCAAAGCCGGTGTCGCCGGCCAATTGCCGGTATCGGTTAAGACTCGTCTCGGATACGCGCGCGACGAATTGAAAACTTGGCTGCCGGAACTATTGGCTGAAAATTTGGCGGCGGTCACCATTCATGCCCGCACACGCGCGGAATTATCGCGCGCGCCGGCGCACTGGGATGCAATCGCGCGCGCCGTCACCATTCGCAATGAATTAAAAAGTCAAACTTTGATCATCGGCAACGGCGATGCAAAAAATCTGGAAATGGCCAAAATCAGAGCCGAAGAAACCGGCGCCGACGGCATTATGCTCGGTCGGGCGATTTTCGGGAATCCGTTTTTATTTTCCGAATTAGAATTAAGGACTCACCTTAAAAGTGCTCAAGGTGAGTCCTTTTGGATTAAGAAAAAACTGCGAGTGCTGGCGGAGCACACTGAATTATTTGAAACCTTACTGGGTGATGTTAAAAGTTTTGCCGTGATGAAAAAGCATTTTAAGGCCTACTTGAGCGGTTTGACGAACACTAACGAATTAAAACAAAAATTAATGACCGCGCTGGACGCCGCGGCGGTCAAACAAATAGTTGACAAATTTCTATCGTCTATGATATAATCCCGGTGGATTATCAAGAATAGTTCTTGATTGAGTTTGGTTTTAAGGGGAGTTGAACGATGTCCGATCTTCGTCTGGATGATTTCAGGAAATGTCCTCAACTTTACTGTGGTCAACCAATCAACATTGTATCTCGGGAAACGAAAGACGGTAACGGTTTCTTTGTTTGCCCGGAATGCGACTCACCGGCAGTTATGAGGACCGACGGGCAACTTGCCACCGAGGAGGAATACGAGGAAGCTCTCAGCGCGATGTGTGAAGTTGCCGGTGAGTGAGTTCAATATTCTGACGGTTTTACCCTGACCTCGCTGATTGTTTTTCTGACATTAGTTTGTTAGACAATCAGCGGGTTTTTTTTATCTTTTTTTCCGGACTCAGCCGTGGTATCTTGGATCAGATGGATCAGTTGGCGCTCTATCGCAAATATCGTCCGCAAACTTTTGCCGCCGTCAAAGGTCAGGATCAGGTGGTCAAAACCCTCTCCGGCGCGTTGACCCAAGGCCAAATCGTTCAGGCCTATCTTTTCGCCGGTTCGCGCGGCACCGGCAAAACCAGCGTCGCCCGGATTCTCGCCCGCGAATTCGGCACCAGTCAGAATGATCTTTACGAAATTGACGCCGCCTCCAACCGCGGTATTGACGAAGTCCGCGCTCTGCGCGAAGCGGTTCACACTCTACCGTTTGATTCAAAGTATAAAGTGTACATCGTGGACGAAGTGCATATGCTGACGCGCGAGGCCTTCAACGCGCTATTGAAAACTCTGGAAGAGCCGCCAGCGCATGTAATTTTCATTCTCGCTACCACCGAACTTCAGAAAGTGCCCGAGACGATTATTTCGCGCTGCCAAACTCTGACTTTCCGCCAGCCGGCGTCGGAAATTGTGGCCGAAACGATCAAATCCATCGCCCGCGCCGAGGGCTGGCAGATTGAGGCCGAAGCCGCAGCGCTAATCGCGCTCTTAGGCGACGGTTCATTCCGTGACGCCATCGGTTTATTGCAGCAGGCGATGGGAGCAACAGTCGATAAAAAAATCAAAGCGGGCGAAGTGGAAGCGATCACCGGCGCGCCGCGGCGGCGCTTGGTGGAAGAATTTCTGACCGCCGCCGCGGGCGGCGATTTGGAAAAAAGTTTAACCGTCGTCCATCAGGCGGCGCTGGCCAATTACGATTTTAAGGTGCTGGTGAAATTGATTTTGCGGCAATTGCGCCTCGCCCTCCTTTTAAAATTCGCGCCGAGTCTAGGTCGGGAACTGACGGCCGATTTGCCGCCGGCGGAAACTAAATTCTTGACCGGTTTGACGGCCGCGCCGGCAGCGGCCGGCTTGGTGCCGTTGCTCCGCGAACTCCTGGCGGTCTACGACGAATTTACCCGCGCCGGCTTGCCGGAACTGCCGCTGGAACTTGCCCTCATTAAACTTTTCAGTCAAACTAAAAGCTAGAAGCTACCAATCATTGCCGGATCGTCTAATGGTAGGACATGAGCCTTTGGAGCTCAGTATCTTGGTCCGAATCCAAGTCCGGCAGCCCGAGGCGGAATCAACTACCAGCAAGGTTAGTCCTTGATAATTGATGATTTTTTCGTTAAAGCTTCTGAATTTCTTTCAGATCGTGATCGGTCAAGGGTCGGCAAGGTTAAACTCTGCCAATCCATAAATGACTTGAAATAAATCACCGGCCGGATTGTAATAAGGAAAGGAATTGGTATGGAAGAACTGCCGGACAAAGAAATCGCGCGCCGGGCGCAACGGGGCGACACTGAATCGTTCGGTTTTTTGGTGGAGAAATACGGCGCTAAAATCAAACGCTACGGCAAGAAATTCTTGCTCAATCGCGAAGACCTTGAGGATTTGACGCAAGAAGTTTTTCTGAAGGCCTATGCCAACATTCAAAGTTTTGACGCGCGGCAAAGTTTTTCGCCTTGGCTTTACCGAATTGCCCACAATGAGTTTGTCAACGCGATCAAAAAACGCGCCGGCCGGAAAATTTTTTCCGTTGACTTCGATCTCTTTTTCCCTCACCCAATCGCCGCGGGGTTTTGATTTGCCACCGGAACCAATAATTAAAGTTTTTGAATTTCCTTTAAATCGTGATCGGGTAAATAAAGAATCAGGAAACCGAGCAGAATGCCGCCGATCGCCGTCAGGGCGTGGCTGCCGCCGAAAAATTGCAGATCAACGGCATCCAACACATACCAAATGCCGCGCCAGATCAGCACCAAACCGAGGACGATATTAAAACTTTTAGTAAAATAACTGACGGATAAA
>DATECC010000054.1:0-2715 GCA_036516635.1 Minisyncoccota bacterium
TCAATTGCTTTCTGCCAAACAAACAAATCTTTATAAGATTTAATCATTTTTTAAAAGCTAAAACCTAAAAGCTGACAGCTATTCTGTTTTCTCCGAATACGGGTCTAAGTCAACTTCTTCGCGCGGGATGCGAAAAAGCTGACCGAGTTTTTTCTCAAATATTTTGTCCGTCTCGGATTTATCTGGATTTTCGATTTCGTTTAATAACTTATCTTTATCCGGCAATTCGCCTTCCGTGGCCGCGCTCGCCTCAACTTGGGTGGTGGGGAAAGTTTGAACGCCGTCCGAATCAGTCCCGACGCCTTGGTCGGGACTCCGACTCAACATCAGGACTTCATTAGCGTGAAGTTTCATCAGCGACTCGCGGATCGGCAGAAAAATTTGTCCATTCACCTCGCGCGTGATCTGCTCGGCGGTGGCTTGATCAAGTTGCAGACGGTTTTTGAGGTGCGATAGAAAATCATCCGATTTGGTCAGGCCGAGCATCGTCAGACCGATTTCGTCTGAAAGTTCTCCAATCTTATCAATATGCAAACCGTACTTTTGACCGATTGTTCTGATAGTATAAGTAGAATTCATTGATGCCATCACATCCTGAATTTCTTCGGGTAAGCCGCGATAGATTTCGTAGAGTTGTTCTTTAGAGTAAAACATAATATTTAGAATATTTTACCGGCATTATTATTAACTAACCAATCCCAAGCCTGTTTTTGTTCAGCTGTTCCTGTTGTCGGCGGTGTCCAACCGCCTGTAGGAGTTTGGGTTGATCCGACCGCCGTCATCATTTTATTTTTAATTGCTGTTCGGTCAGTGTGATTAAGATGTTTTATTGATTCGGCTAATTGAGACGCGCGTAAATATTGGCCATGTTGGACGAGCACCTTGGAATCAATATCAGAAATATCCTTGTCTTTAATATCAGCGACAATTGAAGAGGCATTTTGCGGGTTGCCACGCAACTGATCCTCTTTTTTCTTAAGTTCTGCTTTATTTTCCGCCTCCTTTCGCTCTTTCTCTCTCTTTCTTGCCTCCGCCTCCTCATCTTTCGTCCGACCAAGAATACCACTGACGCCAAAATCTTTTGTTACAGCCGCCAACCCTTCGGCTGTGGTCTTGAGCGGTGCCTTAGCAAATTCTTTAATACCCTTAGTTATCCGTTGTTGTTTCAACGCCGTACCTGCGTCGGTTTTAACATTTTTCCACTGGATACCAGCAAATTGTTTTAATTGGGTACTTCTCGCCCCGCTGGTAATCGTTCCTGCTAATCTCGCAGCTCCCGCAACCCCTAATCGCCCAGTTTGTCTCCCTCCCCATTTGACCGCTCCTGCCGCCGCGCCGGTGAGCGCGCCGGCGCCTTTCATCGCCGCGCTCGCCCCTTTCGCCCCCAAATTTTTGGCAATAATAATCGCGCCGAACATAAAGCCGGCGGCAATGGCGAAATGAATGGTGATTTTTATTGGTGACGACCCAGAATCAGCCGCAATCTTGGTTATGGCATCACTTCCCAGTATTTTTAGCGTGACATAGACCATAATTAGATAAAGCGGCGCGAAAAAGGCCTGATTGAAAAGTGTACTCCACCACTTTTTGAATAATCCTTCCTGATTGGGGAAAGCGTACATCAAGAATGCGAGTGGCGACAGAATAATCAAAAAGATTAAAGTGACGGTTCGGATGACGAAAAGAATCGCGGCGGTTAGGAACACAAAAATAGTTACGATCATCATAATCACTACGCCAAAAGAAATCGTAGCCGTGTTGATGATTGTGTCTCCCGGAAGATAACCATCCAAAGTTTTATTGGCTAGAGCTGAAGCAATCGGCAGTTTATTCATAAAAGGTGCGGCAATACCACCAATGGAAAGACCAGCAATTGATGATGTCTCATTTTTTGCCAACGCGTTATAAAATTGCACCGCCACCACATTAGAAGCGTCAATCACGATCCGCGTGAAAAAAGCGCTAAAATTAATCAAAAGAGCAACGATAATAACGGAGACGAGCATCCGTCGGCCGTTGATGTTCTGCAATTGTAAAATCATTCCAATCGCAATATAAAGTAAAATAAAAATAAAGAAAACATTGGCCAAATCGCGTAGAATTGTCCACGCGGCTTGAACCGATTCTTTGGCAACATCGGAAAAATCTAAAATTGAATAACTAACCGATGCGTCAAAAAATTTACCGACTAACCATAAGATGGAACCAAAAATCTGCTGGAAGAAAACCCCTATCGCCCTGATTGCCCACCTGATTGCCGCTGGTATACAAGCCGATAAATTGCGTAAGCCACAACTGTCGGCGGCCGCACTCGCCGTGGCCTGGTTGGCAATTCTAGTGGCTTCTCGGGAACGGGCTTCGGCTGTTTCTCTTTCTGCTCGTGCGGCGGCATCTCTTTCCTCTAATGTTCTGGCATCCTGATCAACACGAATAATCTCATTTGCTTGATCAGTTACTTTTTTTAATTCTTTAGTTTTATTATCTAGCCTTCTTTGTACAGTGATCTTATCGTCCGCGTTGGGATTATCTTGTAAATATTGCTGGTCGGCCGCAATTTCATTTGTCAATCTTGTGATTTGGTATTGCAAATTAGTCAGAATTCGGTCGGCGTGATGAGCATCAGCAAATCCAGGAATTAAAATTCCAATTGATAAAAGAATGGCTAACAAAGTAATTTTGATTTCCAATCTTTGGTTCATCGTCTTATTTTCACGG
>DATECC010000055.1:0-2124 GCA_036516635.1 Minisyncoccota bacterium
ATCCGCGGCGCGAAGAATCCGTTTTAGAAAAATAAAAACAGCTCTGGCGGCAAGTTTTCCTGTTTGGTTCATGTGTTTATTGTGGAACATTGGTCGGGCGAACCGCGCGCGACCGAAGAGATGATTGATGCCGGCCGATCCCTTCTGGTCCCACTGGTTTTATCAGGCAGAAAAATCAGAGGCCAGGCCCACTATGGACCGTTTCAGAGCGAGCTTCTAGGGCCAGTGGTCGTAAACGAAGTCGCTGACTTTGATTAACCGTCCCGAATCTCCGCCTTCGCCGATTGGCGAACAGCGAAATCACGGACGGTTTTTTGTTTCCCCGCCGATGAAACCTTGATATTTTATCCATTAAACACCAACCATTTTCCTTCGCTTACGATTTCAACTTTGTCATCAATAACCTTAAGAGCGGAATTGTCATCCAGAGCGTAAATCGTGTTCTGAATGTCTCTGGTTACTTCATTCAGATATTCTTTTCGAACTTGAGGAAAATCGGGCGAGTTAAAGTGTGGGCGAATATAGAAATTAACGAATCCGAGAGCTTTTTCATTTTTTTTATAACCAAACTTTTCTTCGTAATAAATTTTCTTGTCCTTACCACTCAAAAATAATGTTGGATTAGTGACCATACTTCCCGCACTGATACCGGCATACACCCTGGTCTTGAGTAGTTCAGGTAAAATCTCGGCTAATCCAGATTCGTTGAGCCAGCGCATAAGATGAAATGAATTGCCGCCAGAGAAAAATAAAACATCCGCCGTTTCTACTCGCGGTAACCAAATATCTTTAGGTAGGGCTGAAATATCAACAATATCGATATTTTTAAATCCTTGTTTCTTGATGTTAGAGAGATCATTAATGAACCAGCTTTTATCTCCGGACTCAACATTCATTGCTGTTGGAATAAAAGTGACGGATATTTCTGATGCTGCTTTCCCGACCAAATCAAACAAAGCTCTGGCAATTGATTGATTGGTTAGACCACCGGAAGTTAAAAGCAGTTTCATAATATTTCTAATCCTATCACAACTTTTTTATTTTCCCGCCGATGAAACATCACCCGACTTATTGATTAATCTTCGGTCGATACTGAAGCGCTTCCAGAAGATGCGGCTCGGCGATCTGGTCGGCGCCGGCGAGATCGGCGATCGTCCGCGCGAGTTTGATCACGCGATGATAAGCCCGCGCCGACAGTTCAAACCGCCGCGCCGAGTCATTTAATAATTTCACACACTCTTTAGTTAGCGACGCGTAGTACTTAAGTTCCCGCACGCCCATCTGGCTGTTTAATTTAATTCGTTTGGTCTCGCGACGGAATCGTTCGGTCTGAATCTCCCGCGCCCCAACCACCCGCGCGCGGATGGCCGCCGAGTCTTCCTCGGCGGCGCCGGTCAGCGAACTAAGTTTTTCCGGATCAATTTGCGGCACTTCCAGCCAAAGATCAATCCGATCAATAATCGGTCCCGACAGTTTCCGTTGATAGCGCGCCAGCGCGCTGGGATTGCAAACACATTCTCGCTGGCGGAGACCTTTGTTGCCGCACGGACAATAATTCATCGTCGCGACCAGGACGAAATCCGCCGGAAAAACCATTGTCCCTCGGGAACGAGAAATGCTGACAATCCGATCTTCCAACGGCTGGCGCAGCGATTCAATCACCCGTTTGTCAAACTCGGGAAATTCATCCAGAAAAAGAACGCCGCGATGAGCCAAGGTAATTTCCCCCGGCCGCGGCGTAGAACCGCCGCCGACGAGCGCGATATAGGACGCGGTGTGGTGCGGCGCGCGGAAGGTCGGCTGGATGATCAAATCTTCAGCCAAAACGCCGGCCGCCGAATGAATGCCGGTGACTTCCAAAATTTCTTCCGGCGCCAGTGGCGGCAAGATACCGGTAAAGGCCCGCGCCAGCATCGTTTTGCCGGTGCCCGGCGGTCCGGCCATCGCCACATTGTGCGCGCCGGCGGCGGCGATCTCCAACCCCCGTTTGGCGGTCAATTGACTCCTGATATCGGCAAAGTCAATTGATTGTTGGGCCGGTTGATATTCAATAATCGTCGGCGGCTGTTCCGTCAACAATTCAATTTTTTCAACCGGCGGCTCGGCCGCCGGTTGAGGCTGAAG
>DATECC010000056.1:0-4458 GCA_036516635.1 Minisyncoccota bacterium
AATCTTAATTGGTCCGGCCGTTATTTTCGCGCCGAGGCGGAATCCGGCGATCTGTACGCGGCAATTGATGAAGTGAAGGACGAATTGTTGCGCGAAATCAAAACCCGACGCCAACGGCAGGGGGCGATCATCCGCCGCGGCGCCCGCGCCATCAAAAAGTGGTTGAGTAATCGGTGATGGTTTTTTAAATTATCTCAATCCGCGTTGAAAATCCGCCCAAGTCATTTCGCGCCGGCCAGCCGGCCGAACGCGAGTGATGACAAATTGCCCGGCAGTGAGGGCGGCGCCGGCGATAATGATTCGTTGTTGATTGACGAAACAATAAATGCCCGGCTGGGGGGTCAGGGCTAGAAATTTGCGATAATTCAACTGCGGGTCGTCGGTCAAATTGATCAGCCCGTCTCCTTTTTTTAATTTTTTGGTCTCAGTAGCCCGCGCATGGTCTTGCGGTTGCGGCGTGATTTTTCCGGCCAGCCAATCAGGTAAAGTCTCAATGAATAATTGCGCCCCCAATTTGGCCAATTGATCCCTAAGTTCAACAAAATTTTGCGTTTTTAATTTTACACTTTGCGCTTTTAGGATCGGGCCGTGGTCAACTTCTTCGTCCACCAACATCAAACTGACGCCGGTAACGGCGGCGCCGGCGAGAATAGCGCTCTGAATCGGTGTCGGGCCGCGAAACTCCGGCAAGAGCGACGGATGGAGATTTAAGACGCCGTGTTCGGGCAAAGCCAAAATTTCCGGCGGAATAATTTTGCCGTAGGAGGCGACGAGAAATAATTGATATTTAATGCCAAGGTCAGACCTTAAAGAAGTTTCAAGGTCTGACCTTAAATTTTTTGGTTGCTGGTAGGGAATCTGTTGCGTTTCGGCCCAGAATTTGACCGGCGGGGGAGTGAGCACCTGGCCGCGGCCGCACGACTGATCCGGTGTGGTAACGATTAACGCCGGTTTTAGGTCAGCCGCGACCAAAGCCGCCAGAACGGCGCCGGCGAATTCGTCGGTGCCAAAAAAAACAAATTCAAAATCACTTAACTTCGGTGAGATCATCAGCGTGATCGATAAATAAAACGCCCCGGAGATGGTCAAATTCGTGTTGGACAATCTGCGCCAGCAGGCCGGTCGTGTGGCGAGTAAAACGGCGACCGTTCTCATCTACTGCCGCGACCGTTACCTTCGCCCGGCGTTTAATTCGGCCGTACACGCCGCGAACGCTCAAACAACCTTCCACTAATTCCAACTGCCGGCGCGATTGTTTGACCAAGCGAGGATTGATGAACACCAGCGGCCTAGCCGGCGCGGAGTCGTTTTTGACGACAAAAATTTGTTCACTGATGCCAATCTGCGGCGCCGCCAAAGCGACGCCGTCGGCTTGCGCCGCCAAAGCCCGGCGCATCGCCTCAATAATTTTGTTGACCCGCGCGCTCGGTAAAGCATCGCCAACGACCGCCGCCGTTCGCCGCAACACCGGATCGTTTTTTTGTTTAATCAACGGCGTCATTTTAGTCTAAGAGATTTTCCGGATCAACATTAACCAAATATTCGGGCGGCAGGGCTTTCAGAATTTCTACCACCGGCGTTTCCGGCCAGCGTTCGGCCGACAAACGCAAAAGCAAATTTAAAGTAAAATCCGCCCGCCGCCGGTCGTCGCGCGGCGGCGAAAAAACATCACACTCGTAGCCAGCCAAACTTTGTTCCAAATTTTTCATTTCCAACAAGACTTTTTCCTTCACTCCGACCACTGTGATTTTAATAAAAATTCGGAACGGGGGATAGTGATACTCGCGCCGTTCGGCCAATTCCTGCTGGTAAAATTCCAACAGCGAACCGCGACCGGCCAGTTCAAACAGTTTTGCTTTAACCTGGCGCCTTTGAACAAAAAAGAGTTTGCCGGCCAGGGCGCGTAGCCGAATCAGCAGACGGAAGACTTTTTCGTTGACGCGGTAGTCGGGCCGAGCCAGTAGCGAATCAATCGCCGCCACCGCCGTGTTCTCAATTTTTTCTTTCAGATGAGCGACGGCCATCTCCGTGCCGACCAAAACGCCGCCGGGCGTCGCCATAAATTTTTTCACCAGCGCCGCGGCTTGCTTCTCCGTTTTGGTGCGGTCGCTGTCCAATTCAAAAATTTTCAATGTCGGCCAGCGCGCGGCGAGCTCTTTAACCACGGCTTCAATGCCGACACCTAAACCGATCAGTCGCCAGCCGCCGCAAGTGGCGCATTTTTCGGCGGCGCTCCGGCGCGCGCCGCAGTGGTGACAGAGAAATACACTCTCTTCGTGCCAACTGACCGGAGCATCGCAGTTCAGGCAGGTTACTGCCGCGCCGCAATCCTGGCAAACGACCAACGGCGTCAGACCGCGCCGGTGGACATAGATAAAAAATCTTTCGTTATTGCGGCTGGCGGCGCCGACAGCGGCGAGCAATTCTTCGCTCACTAATTGAAATTGACCGTCGCGATTGGCGACCCTGACGATTTGCTGTTCCGCGCTGGTCACGGAATGATGTTTTAACGGAATTTTAGTCAACGCGGAACCTTGCTTGAGACGGTAAAGCGTTTCCGTTCGCAGCACCAGGTCGCCTAGGACAAACCGCCAGCCGTTAGCCGCCGCTAATTTTTCGGCAAAAATCCGGTAATCAAGATACGGCCGGACCAAACTCTTGTAAGCCGCGGAACTTTCCTCATCCACAATCATCGTACCGAAATCGGCGCGCGGCAACGATAAAAATAAGGGTGTGCCGATCACTAGAATCGGATGTTTGGTCGCCAGCGCCTGCGTCCAAGCGGCCAGCAGATTTTTCCGGCCGAGCGCGTGGTGAAGGACAAAAGTGTAATCAGCAATGCCGCGTTCCAACGATTGCTGAGCTTGTTTGATCCGGGTTAAGGTCGGCAGACACAAGAAAACGGACGCACCGCGGGCGAACTCTTCGCGCACCAGACTTTTATAATGGGTCAACCGTTCGTCGTCCGTTTCCTGCAACAGATATTTTTCGCCGCGCAATTTATTCGGCCGCCAGGCGGCGGCCTCGGCACCGGCGGCGTCGAGATCGCTCAGAACCGCGGCCGGCACCAGATTTTTCAGGATTGGACCGAGCGGGCTGGCAAAATAATCGGCCGTCTGTTGGGCGGCGGCGAGAAAGGCCGGACTGAAAAAATTGGCCCGTCTGATCCGCAGAATTTTTTTCAGCGAAAAATCGGCGGCGCGGACCGCCGCTTTAATGTCCGCCGCGGCGCGGACCGCCGTCACCAGCGCTTCCACTGTGCGCCGCTTGACGGCAATGGAAACCAACGCCCCCGGTTCAACCGCCTGGCCGGTAAAATAGGTCAATTCTTCCTGAACCAAACCGCGCGCGATTGGAATAACCGTCACAATTTTCATTGACTCAAAATATCATATATAATAGCAGAATGGGAGAGGAGCGTTTTTTGTCCGTGACCGCGGCGGCGCGCGCTAAAAAACTTCAGTCGGAACGCCTGCTTGAAGCTTGTCGCCGGCACGATTGGCCAGCGCGCGCGGTCGGCGACGATTGGTATGTGCCGGAATCAGCCTTACCTAAACTATTGGCTTGGAATAACGATCAGGAAAAACAAAATCGTCGCCAGTTGTTGTTATTCAATTACCTCGGCCGCTGGCTATTGCTTGCCTCCGTGATTTTAATCGCGCCGCTTTTCTGGCAGGCGCCAACTTGGCAAGCGTTGCAATCGGGAGCGCAAGTCGCCACCGAAACCGTTGAGCGCATCCTTAAGGTTTTAACCGCCGCGCCCCGCCCGGCGCCGGCGGCGGCGATCTTTTCCGATGTCACTCAAGAACTGACCCGTCTGTGGCTGACGGTGCTTAATTTTGGACAAACTTTGGCCGGCAATCTCAATTACGGCTGGGAAAAAATTTCCGCCAACTGGAAACAATTTTTGGGCCGCCCGCCGCCGCCAGCGGACAATCTCAACGAATCAAAACTTGATCAATCCACCCTTGTCGAATTGAAGGCCGAGATCAAAGCCGAATTGTTACGCGAATTATCGGCGGACAATCAGCTCACCGGACCAATGAGTCGGCTACCCGGAGCCATTCCCGGCACGGGACTGGTGACTCTGCCGGCCTCCGGTGATCCAGCCAAAGATGCCGCCGCGCTCCTGGAATTGAAAAATACCTTTTCCGATCAGGTGGAAGTCCGGTTTGAAGCCAGCCAGCAGACCGGAGTCATTACGCCGATTTTTCGCACCGGCCGCGGCACTGATTATCTTTTCGTCATCACGCCAATTAATCGCAGTACGCCATGAAGTACTATTTTCTGATCGGACTGGTTTTATTTTTAAGCACGACGCTGGTTGCTCGCGCGGCACCGGCGCTGACAGGGTTTGTCCTGCAACCGGCGAAAGTGGAGATAATTTTAAAACCCGGAGAATTAATCAAACGCGAACTGACGGTGATGAATGAAAACGACCGTCCGGTCCGAGTACAG
>DATECC010000057.1:0-4467 GCA_036516635.1 Minisyncoccota bacterium
AGCCAGATTGTATAAATAATTGCGGATTTTATCAGTATCATAGCCAACTTTTTTGATCGCTTCAGTTAAGATAGTAATCCGATCATAAGAAGCTCCCATCTCAAACTCATTGGCGGGATCTTTGGCAAATTTAATTTTATAACGGGCAATTAAGTCTTTGCCCGTGTCAGCCAAACCGGAAGAGTCGCTAATAACCACGCCGTTCATATATTCACCGCCGGTGGCTAACGCATCAGCTGTGCCCAGTGAAAAATTTCCGTGGATTGGGACGGTAATTCCTAATTCTCTTGCTTGCTTCACGATTAAACCACCGACTTTGGCCGAAGTGCCGGGATTTACATACAACACTTCCGGTTGAGAAGATTTTATTTTAGTTAGAATGCTTCGGAAGTCAGTTACCGGAGCGGAACCGCCAGAATATAATTCATCGGCCACAATGGAAATTTCTTTTTCGCTAAATAAATTTTTCATTATTTCCCTCACTCCTATGGAGTAATCGGTGTTTTCGGAGACCATTGCCACCTTTTTATATTTTTGCGCAATAGTACTGGCGTCTAAATGAGCGACATCGGTATCTTTGGGCGAATTCCGAAAGATATAATTTCCGGCCTTGCTAATATCGGGGTGGCTTGAAAACGCGGAGAACATCAGAACCTGATTTTGTTCGGCAATCGGCGCGGCCGCCAGAGTTTCGGCACTACAAACGCCGCCCAGCACAATCTTGACTTTATCAATTGAGATTAATTTTTGGATCGCGCTAGTGGCATCTTTGCCGCTGCATTTACCGTCTTCATAGATCATTTCTAATTTTTGTGCATCGGGTTTTGAAGCCAGATCTTCCAAGGCAAGAAGAATGGCATTTTTTTCTGTCTCGCCGTATGGGGCACCATCCCCCGTCAGCGGTCCGATAAAGCCGATTTTAATCGGTTCAGCGGTGGTGGGTGTCGTTTGGTTACCCGACCAAAAAACGAAACCCCAAATAACTAACGCAATGACGATAACGGCGACTATGTATTTCATGGTGATTGATGTTTATTCTAATAATTAATCTTTGGACTTACTTTCTCTTTCCTGACTCCGCGTTTTGGAACCATACATAAAAACTCCAACGAGAGACGCGAGGGTGCCAATACCGATAACTCCCCCAGCTATCGCGTTACTGTAAATAGCTACGATAGCAGAAACGATCAACCCTAGAATCGCAATCACAAAACCAAGAATCTGGCCCCATTTTGATCGGGCGATGTCTGATTCAATAACTTTCTTCTCAAGTTCTTTACGGTGCGCCGACTGTTCTTCAGCCATTTTTATGATCCTTTCAGCGGCACCGGGGATAATTTCATCAAATTTTTGCAAAACTTCTGGCGACGGTAGAGGACCAGAAAACAATTGGGTGGAACTTTGCCGGACAATAACACTGTTCTTATTGTTGTTAAATTGGCCGGGCAAGTTTTTGTTCATATGTCTTTATGGACGATCTTAAATCATAGCCAACAGCTCGCCAGTCATCTCTTATCGCTTTAGCATCGGCCTGTTGTTCTGTTTCTGATGTATTATATTCCTGAAGAGTAGCGCCGAGATCAAGAACACGAGCAACTCCCTCCCAAAAGGAAGGTTCGGCAAACAGGCGGTTGGCAGTATATAGATTTTTCATACTCTAAACCCAAATATAGCAAACTGGGATAACTAACACAAATCGGGGAAGTATCAACTGCGGCCGGATGGTCAATTCTTTATTTCACTTCTGTTGCCACGTTGTTGATTATTTTTTTGACAATGTAATTGGCGCCGATCAAATCGCCATTTTGGTCAAATTTAATTTCATCGGCTGATACACCGCCACGATAAACAGTTCTGTATAGTTCATTTTTAATTGCCGTGCCGTCAGGGCCGGTTTTCAATAAAACTTGAGCCAAAAGTTTTAAACCGTCATAAGCCGTTGGAGTGCAAACAGCGATTTCATCGCTGTTGATTTTACTGCGCATATTGTCTTTAAAGACACTTGATGGTTTGGCTGAAACTACCGAATACATTGCGCCTTCACCGGCCGCGCCGACTTCTGTCCAAATTTTAGAATCATCCCAAGCATCGCCACCGAAAATAGGGACGCTAATTTTTAATTCCTGCGCCTGCTTCACACCGGGAATAGTCGCTTCGGTGTAACCTAGAAAATAAAGAGCATCTGGATTAGCAACTTTTATTTTAGATAAGTTGGTGCGTAAATCGCGAGCCGTCTGTTCGTAGCCTTCTTCGGCGACAACTGTTCCTCCTAGTTTCTTGAATTCAGTCGCAAAAACATCTTTAATCCCACTACCCCAGTCTGATTTTACATAAAGCACGCCGACTTTCGTTTTCTGAAGAACATTCTTGATGTAATTGGCGGCAAAAGCTCCCTGAAAAGTATCGGATGGGTAATCGCGAAAAATATAATCGCCAGCTGCGGTAATAGTCGGGGCCGAAGAACAGTAACTTAAAACAGCGGTTTTTGTCTGTTCGGCCAACCCGGTGAAAGACGAGGTTTCGCTGGAACAGGCACCGCCCAGAATGATCGGGGTCTTATCAATATTGATTAGTTTATTCGCTGCATTAGCAGCATCTTTGCCGTTACATTTACCATCTTCGTAAATAACTTCCAAGGGTCGGCCATTGATACCGCCGGCGGCGTTGACTTCAGAAACAGCGATCTCCACGGCCGCCTTGGCATTCTGTCCAATGTTGGCCGCATCGCCGGTCAGCGGTCCGATAAAGCCGATTTTAATCGGTTCAGCGGTGGTTGATGGCGCGACCGGCGACTTCAGCCAGGCAGCCAGACCCCAGATAATTAAAACGACGATGATAACACCTAAAATTACTTTAACAGTTGAATTCATATTGCTCAAAAAATTAGGTTAATAATGAAGACCAAAACTGGTTTCAGTATAACGGAGAGCTTAAAAAAGTCCAGCGATAAAGTCGGCGACAGTGAGGATGTAGGCAGCCAGCAACCAGGCCGCCCAAGCCAGCGGCGGCAGAAGCGACCCGCCGAGCATGGTGAGAAACCCGAGCAACATCGCCGTCGGCACGAGTGGCAAAACCAGGAGGTTGGCCGGCAGGGCTAGGAGCGGCAGCGTTGCGCCGTGGTAGATGAACCACGGCAACACTGCCAATTGCGCGGCGAGGGTGACAGCCACGAGATCGCGCAGGCCGAGTTTTTTGGTGATGAATGGCAAATGTGATTCCAACCACGGCGCGAGATAGATCAGACCGGCGGTGGCAAGAAATGACAGCTGAAATCCGGGATCAAAGACCAACACTTTCGGATTGATGATGAGCATCAGAAAACCGGCCGCGCCGAGCGCCCAACCGGCGAGATAACGCCGACCGGTCGCCGGCGCGAGCAACGCGATCAGCGCCATCAGGCAGGCGCGGAGCGTGGCTGGGCCGGCGCCGACCATTAGGGTAAATAAAATAATGGCGAGCGCGGCAACGATCAATCTGGTTCGTCTGGCGAGAAAACCGAGACCGACTAAAATCGCCGCGGCGATAACCGACAAATTGTAACCGGACAGGACGACGAGGTGTAGCAGGCCGGCGCGACGGAATTTTTCGGTCCAATCGGCGCCGAGCGATCGCCGCGCGCCGAGGGTCAAACCGGCAATCAGCGCGGCCTCCGGTTCCGGCACGGCTCTAGCCAGTCGCGCCAGCAAAATTGTTTTGCTGGCGAATAATTTTTCTTTCAGCCAATTACCCCGATCGGCGGCCAGCAAATTTATTTTCGGCTCAAACATTTCATAATAAATTTCCGTGGCGGAAAAATAAGCGGCGTAGGGTATTTTGATTTTGACCGGCCGGCCGCTGACGGTCAGCCGGTCGCCGTAACGGAATTCCGGAAACGGCGCCACGAGCAAGAGAATTTTAATCGGCCACTGATCGGGTTGGAACACCAGTTGAGTGCGTTCGTCGCGTTCTTCCGGTTCGGCGACAACGAGACCGGCGAGAGTTGCGGTCGGAGCGGGAAAATTCAGCGCGGCGGCAAATTCCGCTTGATCCTTCCATTCAAATCGGATAATCCCTAAACTGACGAGCAGGAAAAAGAGCGCGGCCGTCCGCCACGCCAACGGCGAGGCCGGCCATAATTTTAGCGGCGCCAAAAATGACTGGCCGAGCGCCGCGGCGGCCAATAAAACAAACAGTCCGACACTCGCCCCGCCGAAATTAAAAAACGACCGGAAAAAAATGCCGGCCGCAAAGCCAAAAGTTATGCACAGTATTGCGCTTCGGGACACGGTTCATATAATATAGCCATTATGTCTGATCTGCGCGAGGCGTACGACGAACACCAGTGTTGGGGGATGGTGGCTTCCATTGATCTCTACGACTGCCATCCCCAATTCATCAAGACGCCGGAAAAAATCCGGAGTTTGATCGACGGCCTGTGCCAAGAAATAAAAATGAAACAATTCGGCGAACCGCTGATCCAGCGGTTCG
>DATECC010000058.1:0-8805 GCA_036516635.1 Minisyncoccota bacterium
TCCGCCTAAGCGTCCATAGCGACGGCGGAGTTCGGCACCTCGATGTCGGCTCAACTTATCCTGGTGGTGAAGAAGCTACCAAGGGTTTGGCTGTTCGCCAATTAAAAAGTTACGTGAGCTGGGTTCAAACCGTTTAGTAGCTTTCAGCTGTTAGCTTTTCGCTTTCAGCGCGGAAGGCTATTGGACAGTTTGAACCCGCATCGAGCAGAAAGTTATCAAAATTTTTCGTTTTCGAATTAAGAATGAGAGATAGAAGATCAATCATAATCACGGCGGTCCCGACGCAAGGTCGGGATGAAGTCAACTAATATCGGTGAAGGCCTAAACACCTAACAAATGTTGGTTAACACCGAGGGAACTGAAAAATAAAAAGGACACCCCATGGTGTCCTGATGAAGAACTGGACAATTATTTTCCATCGCGGAAAATGTGTCCAAGAACTCCCAGCCAAATGCGAATGATGAGTAATACCCCAAGGAAACTCAGAATTGTGCCCACAGACAATCTCCTTTCTCGGATAAACGGTATTCTTTTTGGCAGAGTCTGTCAATTTTCAGACCCGTAGAGACTAAATGTTGGCTCCTCCGCCTTAGGCGGAGGAAAGTTATAGTCCAATGCACTTAGTAATAAGTGGAAACATGCGTGAGACAGGTTGGTCTCCTATCTACTGCAGGCGTTGATACTTGAGGGGAGTCGTTTTTAGTACGAGAGGACCGAAATGAACTGACCTCTGGTGTACCGGTTGTCGCGCCCGCGGCATGGCCGGGTAGCTATGTCAGGACGGGATAACCGCTGAAAGCATCTAAGCGGGAAGCCCACCCCAAGATTAGGTATCGTCCGCCGTTGAGGCGGAAGGGCCCGTGAGAGATGATCACGTTGATAGGCGCTAGGTGTAAGTCCGGTAACGGATTAAGCCAAGGCGTACTAATTCGCCCAAGTCCTATTGGGAAATTTGAAAAACACTTAAAATTAACTGAATCGAAGATTGCGAGTTGGCGGTTTAACGCGGTGGACACACCTCTTCACATTTCGAACAGAGTCGTTAAGCACCGTTGTGGCGATGGTACTGATCAAACGGGAGAGTAGCTAGCCGCCAACTCCTAATCTTTGATAGAATAAATGCTATGTCCAATTGGGGCGCCAGCCGACAATTAATTTTTTTCTTAGTTATCCTACTTATCATTTTGGCCGCCGCCGGCGCCGCCGGTTGGTATTTTTGGCCACGCCCGTCCTGCGCCGACGGACGCCAGAATCAAAACGAGCGCGGTCCCGATTGCGGCGGTGTCTGTGCCGCGGTTTGTGCCGATGAGGTGCAAGCGGTCCAAGTGAAATGGGCGCGAGTTCTGACTCTGGTGCCGCCGCCGGCCAGCCAAAGCCCCGGCGTTTACGATGTCGCGGCGCTGGTGGAAAATCCTAATCCCAATTTAACGCTGTTGAACTGGCCTTATAATCTGCGCATCGTCGACGCGGCTAATTTATTCATTACGCGCCTGACCGGAACTTTAACCCTGTCGCCGAATGAAAAATTTCTCATTTTTGAAACCAATATTAATGTCGGCCGCCGGATTCCGGCCCGCGCCTTCCTTGATTCCGCCGGTCCGCCGCGCTGGCGCCGAAGTTTGGATCAAGATAAATTAGCCGTGGCCATTACCGATCGGCAATTTACTCCGGCGCCGCCCCTACTCAAAGCGCAATTGACCAATTCTTCACTGGTGTCTTATCGTGATTTGAAAATTGCCGCTGTTTTATCGGACGGCGAACAAAACGCTATTGCCGCCAGTGTTACCGCCGTGGGCGAATTGGCCGCCGGCGAAACCAAAGAAATCAGTTTCAGCTGGCCGCGGCCGTTGACCAGCGAGCCGGTCTTGATCGACTTTTATCCTCATGTGGCGCTGGACGACAGTCGTCATTAAACAAATTGACTGGTGGCTGGCGGCGGCGGTTGGTTTGCTGGCCGGCGCTGGCTTGCTGACGATGCGGTCTTTCACCGCCACCAGTTATTTTTTCAACCGCCAGCTCATTTGGTTCGGCTTGGGTTTTGTTTTGTTTGTAGTTTTAAGTCGCGTTGATTTTCGTTTTTTGCGCCGCGGGGGGATTCTGATCGCCATTTACATTTTTTTGGTTTTAATTCTGGCCAGCCTGCTAATTTTTGGCGAAACGATCAAGGGCGCGCGCGGCTGGTTTGATTTTGGCGCCTTTTCTTTCCAGCCAGCGGATTTTATGAAGCTAATTTTAATTTTGGTGCTGGCCAAATATTTTTCCCGTCGGCACATTGAAATCGCTCATTTCCGCCACATCTTTTTTTCTGGTTTTTATGCGTTGGTGCCAACGGCGCTGATTTTGTTTCAGCCGGATTTCGGTTCGGCGGCCATAGTCGCCGCGCTCTGGCTCGGTTTGGTGATGGTGTCCGGCGTTTCCAAAAAACATTTGCTCTTAGTGTTTTTCGCCGGCTTGGCGGTTTTAAGTATTTTGTGGTTTTCCGTTTTTAGCGCCAATCAGAAAGCCCGAATCATTACTTTTTTGAATCCGTTGGCCGATGTCCGCGGCGCCGGTTACAGCGCGCTCCAATCCACCATCGCGATCGGTTCGGGACAGTTGACGGGCAAGGGCGTCGGTTTCGGCACCCAATCGCGGCTCAATTTTTTGCCGGAATACGAAACCGATTTCATTTTTGCCGCTTTCGCCGAAGAGTGGGGGTTTATCGGTGTGACCATCTTTTTCAGTTTATTTGGCGTCGTCATTTGGCGGGTGATCCGTTTGGCCCTGCTTGGCGCGACGAATTTTGAAACTTTGTTCGGCATCGGTTTAGCCATTCTTTTGATGAGCCATTTTACCGTCAACATCGGAATGAACATCGGGCTGTTGCCGGTGACCGGCCTAACCTTACCTTTTGTCAGCTATGGCGGATCGCACTTGTTGGTTGAATTCCTCGGTCTCGGTATCTTAATGGGAATGAAGCGCTACGCGCGCGTCGTTCACCGCGACGAACTGAAAAACGAATTTCTCGGCGGGGTGTGATTTATGGGGGACAACGGTAAGTAATGCCGTCCCATAGCATATTATTCCTCAAGTCTTCTGGTTCGTCGTAGTAAGTTTTTATATTATTTTGGCTATCGATGCAAAAAACAGCGTCTGTTGCTGGCGCCTCTCCTCGCTCGTTGAGAAGTGCGGCCACCACATAACTAGAACTATTGGAACCGCAAACCACTAAATTATTTTGTTGTCTGGTGAATAATCCAACGTGTTGAATAGCGTCATTTATCGACTTGGTAATGCTATTAACATTAAAATGGAACATTGAATTACCTGAATCAGACGGCGAAGGACAGAATTCTGGAAAATTTAAATAAGATGAATCGGTGGAAAAATAAGCTGGTTGTAACTGTTTTCGTTGTTAAAATACAACATCGTCAAAGTTCTAACACTAATCAAATCTTCTTTAATCGCCGCGTCTTTGGCTTTGTTCCGGGCGGTGGACAGCGAGGCAAAAGCGATGCTGGATAAAAGACCGATGATCGCGATGACAACGAGAAGTTCAATCAAGGTAAAACCAAAAACAGCTATCGGCTTTCGGCTTTTAGCTTTCAGCTTCAAATTCATTAACTCCATTATATACTGCCATCGTTTGTCTGACCAATTTGTTTGTTGATGCCAACATCAAGGTTAGTCCTTGCTAGTGTTTTTAAAGACAAGAGAATGACGAAGTATCGGCATTTCCAATTATTAAATCAGTTGGAGGAGTTAAGGAAGAAGAAAGAATTTTTGCCTGCCCAGTGGAATCAACACAAAAATAATCGAGCGGGGGATTAGGTGATTGTTGTACTGCTAATGGCATTAGAACGGCATAACTCGCGCTATTAGCACCGCATCGTCCTTCTCCCCAACCACCACCATGTAGATTAGTGGCATGTTGTATAGCTGAAAAAATACTCGCTGATTGACAAAACAATCCCAAACCGAGATTGGGGTCAGTTATACAATCTGCCTGCATCATCGTTAATGGTGGACAATTGTTTTCATTTCCACCTGCTGTTGCGTAACGTCCACCATAATTTCCATTGTTTTCACTAAAATACAACGCCGCTGAAGTTCGGATGCCAATCAAATCCTCTTTAATCGCCGCGTCTTTGGCTTTGTTCCGGGCGGTGGACAGCGAGGCAAAAGCGATGCTGGATAAAAGACCGATGATTGCGATGACGACCAGCAATTCAATCAAGGTAAAACCAAAAACAGCTATCGGCTTTCGGCTTTTAGCTTTCAGCTTCAAATTCATTAACTCCATCATATACTGCCATCGTTTGTCTGACCATTTTATTTGTTGATAACTCAGTTTTGATTTTTCGGCGCAAGGTCGCGCCGAAATGCCGCCGTTTTTCAGGATGATAGCTGAGAAATTCGAGCGCCTGGGCGATTTCGCGCGGTTCGCGCGGCCGGATCAAAATACCCGATTCCATACTGGTAATAATTTCCGGCACGCCGCCGATCGCGCTGGCCACCACCGGCAAGCCGGCCAGACCGGCTTCCAGCAAAACATAAGGAAAGGCCTCGGTGATGGAAGTGAGAATGAAGAGGTCAAAAGCTGACAAGAGAGTCGCCGCGTCGTTTTTGTGACCGACGAGAAAGACTGTCTGTTCTAACCCCAAAACTTTAATTTGTCGTTCCAAATTTGCCCGTTCCTCGCCCTCGCCAATTATGATGACGGTCAAAGATGTCAAGGGTAACCCTTGCCATTTGGCAAGGGTTACCCTTAGTGTCGCCAAAGCCGAAAGCAGATAAGTTAACCCTTTATTTTTATGCAATTCTGAAATTGTGCCAAGCCATAAGCCGGGGCGATCGGCTGCCCGCGCGCCTAGTAAAACCGCGCGCGCGCGATTCCGTTCCTCAAAAATGATTGGTCTGACGCCGTTGTAAATTACCGTCATTTTTTGTTTTGTCCCCGGCCACCGCGCCATTTGCCGCTTCGTCGCTTCGGAAACGACGATTGTCAGATGGACGGTCAGGATGGTCAGCCAGTGCAGAATCTTGATACTCCAACGCGCGATCCGGCCGCGGTCTTCATTAAAGGCCCAACCGTGCGCGGTGAAAATAATTTTCGGCACTCGGGCCAGTCGGCCGGCCAGCGCGCCGAGCAGGCCGGCCTTAGAACTGTTCAAGTGAATAATGTCCGGCTGTTCGGTCTTGAACAGCCGGTAAAGCGCGCGCGCCGCGGCAAGGTCGGATAAAAGATTAATATCCCGCCCGAGAGCCGGCACTGGCCGGCAGGCGATGCCGACCACGGCCAGTTTGTCCGCCAACACTGATCCTTGCCCAAGCGCCGCCACCGGCGTCCAGCGGCTTGGCGACAATGCCGTCGCTAAATCATAAACATAGCGCTGGACGCCGCCCCAATTGCCTTTAGTAACGACAAAAATAATTTTTCTTTTCCGTTCAGCCATTAACAATCAGACTATAGCATAAAGTCGTTTTTTGTTGTATGATTCAATAACCTTATGCTTGATCGGCAAATCAAACGAGAGGAACTGTATTTATTTTTGGGTGATCTGTTCTTCTTTATTTTCGCTCTTTGGCTGACACTCAGCGTCCGTTTTTTGGTTTGGCCGTCCAGAGAACTTTTTTTTGCCCACCTGCGGCCCTTCAGTATTATTTTTCTCGCTTGGGTGCTGGTCTTTTTCATCGCCGATCTTTATAACCGCCGTCATTTCTTCGGTCAAACCCGTTTGGCCAACACCATCATCAATGCCCAGTTGATCAATAGTTTTTTGGCAATCATTTTCTTCTATTTTATTCCGTCTCTCGACATTACCCCGAAGATTACCCTGTTCGTCTGTTTGTTTTTCAGTTTCCTGCTGATTTTGTGGTGGCGCTTGAAGTTGAGTAATTTTTTCTGCCGCCGCCCGCCGGAACGTTATCTTTTTCTTTGTCTCGGCTCGGAAGTGTTTGAGTTAAAAAAAGTTTTTGGCCGAAGTGAACATTACGGCGTGACGGTCGTTAATCGTTCAATCGCGCCGACCGACTGGTTGTGGCAGAAAATTTCTACCGTCGTTATCAATCCTTATGACGCCAAACAATCGGAATTGAGCGACCATTTTTGCCGACTGATGTTCGGCGGTCTGCGCTTCGTCAGCGTCTATGATCTTTATGAAGATATTTTTGGCCGGTTGCCAGTGTCCATTATTGACGAGCGGTGGATCGTTGAGCACGCCAACCTCGGCGAGTGGTCGACTTATCGCTTAGTCAAACGATTGATGGATTTAGTGGTTAGTCTGGTTTTGTTTTTGATTACTCTACCTCTCTATCTGGTCATCATTCCGCTGATTAAAGTCAGCGCCGCCGGCCCGATTTTTTACACCGAAGAACGCATCGGCCAATTCGGCCGAACTTTTAAAATTTATAAATTTCGCAGTATGACGACGGAGCCGCGGCTCAAGGATCGCCGCGTGACCCGCTTTGGCCACTGGCTCCGCCGGATCCGTTTGGATGAATTACCCCAACTTCTCTCGGTGGTGATCGGCCGCCAGTCGCTCATCGGGCCACGGCCGGAACGGCCGGAGTATGTTAAACTTTACGAGCGGGAAATTCCTTACTACCACGCGCGGCATCTGATTCCACCCGGGCTTTCCGGCTGGGCGCAGATTTATCAGGAACGCCATCCGCATTTCGCGCCCCAGACCGACGCCACGCGCGAGAAACTGTCCTATGATCTGTATTACATTAAAAATCGGAGTTTCTGGTTGGATTTGAAAATCGCACTAAAAACGATTAGAACGATTTTATCCCGCAGTGGGTTGTAATGACTTTTTCACCAATAATTTATGAACGAATTAGCTTTGCGTTATCTTTATGATTTGACCGCCGGCCGGGTCTGGCTGGAACAATTAGTCACTTTAGCCGGCGTTTATTTGGGTTGGGCGATCGTTGTTTTAGTTTTGATTATTTACTTTTACCGCGCGCGCGAAAGATTGGCCGCGGGGCCAGAGTTAATTTTTGCCGCGAGTACCGCAAGCGCGGCGTGGCTCATTGCGCACTTGATTAAATGGCTTTGGCCCAGCACGCGGCCCTTGGCCGCGCTTCCAGACATCACCCCTCTCTTTGCGCCCGGCGGCGCGAACGCTTTTCCTTCCGGTCACGCCGCTTTCTTTTTCGCACTGGCGCTGGCAGTCTATCTTGTTGACCGAAAATTCGGCCAATGGCTGATTATCGGTGCCACGATCATCAGTCTGGCGCGGGTGATGGCCGGCGTCCACTGGCCGCTGGATGTTTTAGGCGGTTTGGCGCTGGCGATTTTCACCACGGCCGCGGCTTTATTTTTAACTCGTTTAATCAACCCGGGGTTTGGCCATGAACGTTAGTTTTTTTGAGAGCAAGGACAACCACCCCTTAGTTAACCTTCAAGGGTGACACTGTTGATACTGCAAATAACGAAATGCCACCACCCTCAATTTTTGATACACTAAACAGCGCCCCGTTAGAGGCGCTGTTATGGAAACTTCTCTCGCCATCTTTCACAACCTCAAAACTATCGTATCACAAATCTTCAGTTCCTTGAAACTTAAAGACCGAGATCACCCCAAAGGTCGGAAACCAATTCTCACTAACACCGAAGCGATTACCTGTGTCATCTTGAAGCAACGGCAGAACATTGCCACCAAGAAGTCGCTGTATGAAATTGTCGAAGCCCCACTCTCGTACAATCGGTTTGTCGTGGCTCTCAATCGCCCCACCAAGTACTTGGGAAAAATCATCGCGGCCATCCTCCAATTGCTTAACCGCCACTCGCATTTTCTCAAGTTCACCGACTCGACCGACCTCCCCGTCTGTCTCAACAAGAACGGCAAGGCTCACCGAACAATGAAGGGACTCGCGGCTTGGAGCAAGACGGGCAAAGGCTGGTTCTATGGCTTGAAACTTCACTTAACCAGCGCTGTCGACGGTAAGGTCTTGGCTCTGAAACTGACCCCGGGTGTGAGCGACGACCGTTCTATCTTCCGCCAAATGAATGACAAACTCCGGGGTCTGTTTGTGGCTGACGCCGGTTATATGTCGGAGAAATTGCAACAGGATTTCTTCATGGGAGGTGAGCGAAGGCTGTTGACTGCTGTCCGAGCCAACATGAAAAAGCTGGCGACTGATTTAGAGATCGCGTTGGTTCGCTTACGCATGCGAATCGAGATCCACTTCCGCGTTCTGAAGGGTTGCTATGGCTTAGTCACTTCCTGGCCACGTTCGATTGACGGTTACTTGACGCATTACTTGGCGGCGGTCACTGCCCATTTGTTGAATTAAAATTATTAATCAGAAGGTTTCTTCTTCGGTTCTCGTCTTTAAGTTCTAGTTTTGAGATTGTTTTCATCGAACCACGGTCGCGCGGGGTTTTGATTGCGCGTGACTGATGGCATTTCGTTATCCACAGCGCCACCTTTACAATCTCCCAATTTAACTTACACTGATCCATAGGCCGGAGGGTGGAAATGGCTTCTTTCCCCTCCGGAAAGCGTTCTTACATCTCCTAGGGATGTTCGGACGCTTTCTTTTTTCTGTCTTGCTTTAATCTAATTGACGGTTTAGAATACTCAACAGATTAGATTTATTAATTTTAAGTTATTAAATTATGGCTAATCATACGCCACCATTGCCGATTAAACCGGCCCCGAATCAGAATCAAAACCAGAACCAAAATAGAAATCCAAGTCAAGACAAAAGTCCAAGCAAGGGTAATTTTTGGCTGATCATCATTATCATTTTAGTGATCATTGCCGTACTCTGGCCGATCCTCCGTCGCAATCCGGCAACTGACACCGACCTTTT
>DATECC010000059.1:0-2289 GCA_036516635.1 Minisyncoccota bacterium
AAAATAATCAATCCGCCAGCCGATATCGCGCGCGCGCGCCGGCGAGCGATAACTCCACCAAGAATATTGCGCCGCGGTCGGATGCAATTGGCGAAAAGTGTCCACCAAACCGTGGCCGACGAAACGGTCGGCCCAGGCGCGTTCTTCGGCCGTGAAGCCGGGGTTACCGATATTTTCTTTGGGCCGCGCCAGATCAATTTCGGCGCGCGCCACATTAAAATCACCGCCGATAATCACCGGTTTGGTCCGTTCCAAATGTTTGATGTATTCCAAAAACTGCCGGTTAAAATCTTCTTTGAAACCCAAACGGGACAGTTCATGATTGGCGTTAGGGAAATAACAATTGAGAAAATAATAGCGCTCAAATTCCAAAGTTTGAACGCGTCCCTCGTCGTCTCCGGGCGCGCCGAATCCCTGGCCAACGGTCAACGGTTCCAGTTTAGTCAAAACGGCGGTGCCGCTGTAGCCCGGCCGCTTGGCCGAATGCCAATGCTCGCGATAGCCGGCGAAGTCGAACTCGGTTTGGAGACGGGTTTCGTCGCTGATTTTAATTTCCTGCAACCCTAAAACATCTGGTTGATATTTTTTTAAAAAATCGCCGAAGCCATTTTTCACGACGGCTCGGAGACCGTTCACATTCCAAGAAATGAAAGTTTCAGTCTTCATGCGGCCCAATTTTGAACCGTTTTTCAAACAACCAGAAGAGAGTGAAAATAATTAGGGCGAGTCCGGTGGCGAAACCGGCGAGCGTAATCAAACCAAAACCCGCCGCCACGCCGATGCCGGCGGCGACCCATAGACCGGCGGCGGTGGTGAGGCCGCTGAGTTTTGATTCCTTAAAAATAATCAGACCGGCGCCGAGAAACCCGATCCCTATCACCACTTGCGAGGCGACCCGCAACGGGTCAAGCGCGATCGCCGGCGCCGCGGCGTAACTTTTCACCATCAATTCGGAAATGACGACGAAGAGGGCGGAGCCCAAACTGACCAGGGCGTAAGTTCGGAAACCGGCCTGTTTGCCGGCAATCGTCCGTTCCAATCCCAACAGCGCGCCGAAAACCGCCGCGAGCGCGAGCCGAACAAACATTGGCGTCAAAAGAGAGAAATCAATCATTTATTGATAATGTCACCGCAGGCGACGGTTTCAGTCAAAGTGTCCGACCGATAAACACTGAGCGCCAGCGGCAAATTGTTCACAATCGCCGCCAACGCCACGGTTAAGGTTGTTTCCGAGGCGCCGTTGATCGCCGGACTCAAGGTGTAAATAGATTCGCCTAATGACGAGCAATCGCCGCGTTGCAAATGAACCGGCTGGGGGACCTCGCGCGGGAGGCCGGTGAGATTAATCGTCACCCGGGCCTGGCCGTCAACTTCTTCAATTTTGGCCTGACCGGCGGCGCCGGATTGATGGATCGTTTGAAGCGGCACAATCAACGGCGGCGGTGTTATGTCGCCGGCCCTTGGCCGGCGAAAAATTTGATACAACCCGATTCCCACAATCACAATCATAATTAAGCCAAACGTTTTTTTCATAAAAATAACTTAAAAAATTAAATACTGGTTTAAGCATAAGAGTTTCCTCACCACAAAGCAACCTGGCCGGCTGGTGGATAATCGGCCAGCGGATTGAGCACCCGGCCGGCCGCCTGCCGGTAACGGCAAAATTCGCAAGTGGCGGCGGCTGGTGGCGGCGCGGCTCGCAGTAAACATTTTTTGATTTCCGCCAGTTTCGGTCCAATCCAATTTGTTTCGCCTTGGTAAGGGATGAGTTTGACATCAAATTCCAAACGGCCGTCAAAAGCCGCGCGATCGCGCCGGCCGTTGACATAAACGAAGTAACCGAGCGCGGCCACTTTAAAATTATTTTGCCGCAGTAGCCATTGATAGATTTCCATCTGATTTTTGTAACTGCGTTGCCACTCGGCATCCAGCGACACTTCGGCGTCCTTGCTCGTCGCCTTATAATCAACGACATGCAGCTCCTTATCCTCATTGATCCAAATATCGTCCACCGCGCCCGTGATCAGCAAATTGGTCGGCGGATGCAAGTACTGCACGCCGGTAAAATTTTCCCGCCATTGATCCAGATTGACGTGAGCAAACGGCACGGCTTTCAAACCATACTGTTTCATCAAAGGATGCGGTTCGCCCTTCGTTCGATGTAAATCAAATTCTTTTTTCAGAAGATGATCCACGGCGGCGTTCAAACTAAACGGATAGCCCGCCGGCTCGGCCACGCCGAGCCGGCGGTCCAGATAGAAACACAGCGGGCAACGGAGAAATAACTCA
>DATECC010000060.1:0-13808 GCA_036516635.1 Minisyncoccota bacterium
TGGCCGATTGGTTGAAAAATCAACTGACCCATTTCCAAAACCTGGAAACGGAACAAGTGGTGACGCGGGATATTATTTTGGAAACGATTTTCAAGTACGCCGGCATCCGAGTGCCGCCCGAGGCAATAAGCCGGCGGGGCCGCGCGATTTATCTGAAGGTTAAACCAATTGAAAAAAACGAAATTATTCTCAAACAAAAATTGATTCTCCGGGGGTGGCGGGAAAGTTTGGGGAAAAAAGCCCCCGACCGGATAATTTAATTATCCCTCACCGTAAATTCTGTTTTAACGGCAGTTTGGTTTTGAACGCTGTCATAAACCACCACTCTTAATTCATTAGTCTCTTTAATCAACTCGTCAAATTCTTGGGGAGTGAAGGTGTAAGTAAACGGCGGTCGGTCGCGGGCGCCGAGCAGGGTGTTATTAAGGAAAAAATCAACGCGCGCCGGCGGAAATCCCGGTCGATTATTTACCGGCGGGGTGATAATTTGGAGATTGACCGTAATTTGATCAGTTGATTGGTAGGTTGTTTCTGGTGTTGGTGATAAAAAAGACACTTGCGGCGCCAATTCCGGTCTGTGAATATCGTCAGTCGCGGTCGGGATAATTTGTTCCGTTTCATCAACTAATCCCCCCTGCGCCGCCCAGGCGCGAACCGGCGTTTCCCAGAGAGGGAATTGGGGATCATTTTGGCGATTGAGCCAGTAAAGAATAGAATGAACCTGTCTAACAACTTTTTCTTGTTGAAGATCAACTGGCGTGTAATTAGTCGCTAATTTGCCGGAAATTTTATCAATAAAATAACTTCTTCCGCCCTGCCAAAAGCCGCGATAGACCGGCGGTAGTTCGGTGGAAGTTGGTTCCGGTTTAAGGAATTCTTCGGCGGGCAATTTTTTTAAGGCCCGATCGAACACCTGGCGCCACAACGGCGTCACAATCAAGCCGGCGATTTTTTTCTCCATCGGCGTATTGTCATTGTTGCCGACCCAGGCCCCGATCGCCAAATTGGGCGTATAGCCGATGATCCAGGCGTCGCGATAATCGTTGGTCGTGCCGGTTTTCACCGCCACGGCGCGATCGGCAAAATAGAGCAGGGAATGGGGAACGAAAGTCGGCGCCCGCGCCTCATCATCGGAAAGAATATCGGAAATCAACCGCGCCGACTGGGCGGGCAACGCGCGCTGGCCGCGCGCGGCAAATTGTTCCAAAACTTGATTTTGATTATTTTCGATTTTTAAAATTCTCTCAGGCGAATTGATTATTCCATCGTTGGCAAAACCACCGTAAGCGTTAGTCAGCTCCAATAAAGACACTTCACCGCCGCCCAGCACCAAGGTCAGGCCATAACGATTCGGGTCGTTTAAACTTTTGATCCCCATCCGTTGAGCGGTTTCAATCGCCTGATTCAACCCAGCTAAATAAAGGACTTTAATAGCGGGAATGTTGATGGATTGAGCTAGAGCTTGGCGTAAAGATAAGGGGCCGCGGTAACGGTCGTCGTAGTTCACTGGTGTATAACAGCGACTAGGATCGGATTCGCAATTGGTGTCAAATTGGGTCGGCAAATCAAAAATCATTGTTTCGGGAGTATAACCTTGATTAAAGGCGGTCGCGTAAACGAACGGCTTAAAAGCCGATCCGGGTTGGCGGTGGGCGAGGGTCACATTAAAATTTCCGTCGTTCGTCGAGTCAAAATAATCGCGCGAACCAACCATCGCCAACACTTGGCCGGTTTTCGGATCAAGCGCCACCACCCCGGCGTTCTTGGCGTTAAAATTTTTTTCATTGGCGGCGGCATAAGCGGTCACTGCCGCCTCGGCGGCTTGCTGCAAATCCCAATCCAAAGTGGTCGTCACTTTTAGACCCTGGCGCCGGATAGTTTCGCGGCCGTATTTATTGTCCAGATAAGCCAACACCCACATTACAAAATGCGGCGCCTTGAGGTTGGTGGCGGTGGAGGGTTGAAAAACCACTGTGGTATTTTTCGCTGCCGCATATTCACTCTGATTAATAAAACCAAGTTGAAGCATTCGTTCCAGCACGAGATTTTTTCTGGTTTCCAATTCCGGCCGATGTTTGCCGTAAGGGGAATAATAAGTTGGCGCTTTCGGCATTGCGGCCAAATAAGCCGCTTCGGCCAAAGTCGCCTCGTTGGCCGAGTGATTAAAAAAAGATTGGCTGGCTTCTTCCGCGCCGTACAAATAACCGCCATAGGGGGCCTCGTTCAGATACCAACCCAAAATTTCTTCCTTACTCATTACCTGTTCCAATTTTAAGGCCAGAAAAATTTCCTTGATTTTGCGGGTAATTTTTCGGTCTTGAGTCAGCAGAGAATTTTTAATTAATTGTTGGGTAATGGTTGACCCGCCTTGTTTGATCGTGCCGGCGCCCAAGTTGACGAACAACGCCCGAAACATCGCGCCGATCTTAATGCCGCGATGTTCGTAAAATTGGTCGTCTTCAATCGCGACAGTGGCATTCTTTAAATCTTTAGAAATTTCCGCCGCCGGGATCAGTCGCCGGCGAATATCGTCCGAGGCGTTATATAAAAGAATTTTGCCGGTCCGATCGTAAATTTTTGTTGATTCGGTCACCAGCCGGTCATCTAATGATTGGAAATCCGGCAATTTCAGGTTGACGAGCCATAAAATCAAACCGCCGGCGGCCAGCAGGCCGACGGTGAGAATCAGTAAAATCAGTTTTTTGACCATGTTTTCTATCCTAACATTTCTGGCCTTAAATCGTAAGTCGTGTTAAATTTAAATTCAAATTGAATAATGATACAAAAACCATACTACGAAAAACCAAAATTCAAACTATACCAAGCAAATTGCCTGAACTTACTGGCCAATCTTCCAGAAAATTCGGTTGATATGGTTTTTGCCGATCCCCCCTATCTTCTCTCAAATGGAGGATTTACCGTCCATGCCGGGCGAATGGTTAGCGTAAATAAGGGAGATTGGGATAAAAGTAATGGATTAAAAAAAGATTTTGATTTTCATCTTAAGTGGATAAAAGCTGTCAAGCACGTTTTGAGACCATGTGGCACAATTTGGATTAGTGGCACATACCACTCTATTTACCAATGCGGTTTCGCACTTCAAGTTGCAAAATTTCAGATTCTCAACGATGTCGCCTGGTTTAAACCTAATGCATCACCAAATTTAAGTTGTCGTTATTTCACTGCAAGTCACGAAACCTTGATTTGGGCGCGAAAGGATAAAAAAGCAAAACATATTTTTAATTATGACTCAATGAAAAATGGTAATTGGCCGGAAGATCAATTAAAAAAACCAGGTCTGCAAATGCGCTCGGTTTGGGCGATTGGCACACCGAAAACGATTGAAAAAAAGTTTGGGAAACACCCCACACAAAAACCAGAAGATTTATTGAAAAGAATAGTGCTTGCTAGTACAAATAAAGGTGATTTGATTCTCGATCCGTTCACTGGAAGTTCTACTACCGGGATCGCCGCCTACCTTTTAGGACGACATTTTATTGGCATTGACACTAACTCAATGTTTTTAGATTTATCAATAAAACGATTTGAAGAATTGGATCGAAATATTAAATTAAAAATAAATAAGAAATAATTAAAAAATATGAAGAAAAAAGGAATAGGCGGAGGAAACACAGTTACTGGCCTCAATTTTGAGAGAGGAAGAGATATTTTAACCATCCTTAACAACACAAATGGTTATTCGATAAAAAACAACACAATTTTTTATTCAGGAAAAATAGTGGCACACAGTTATAAAAAATATAGCCTCTATAAATTTTTGAACTCCAAGGGTATTGATTGGGTGAAATACATCTCAAAACAACTTTTACCAGACGAGGCCTTGTATGTCATAGTAAACAACATTCTTTTTATCATTGAAATGAAGTCTCAAGAAGTTACTGGCTCAGTTGATGAAAAACTACAAACATGCGATTTTAAGAAAAAACAATACAAAAAATTAATGTCCCCTCTAAATATTGAAGTTGAATATATTTATATTCTAAACGATTGGTTCAAAAAAGCACAATACAAAGATACTCTCGACTATGTAATATCAGTAGGGTGTCAGTATTATTTCAACTATCTACCTCTACAAAAACTTGGTCTTCCTGTACCAGACAATAAAAAAAGACAAATTTAATTATCAAAATATGATCCCAATCATCACTGATCAAATCTGCACTGAAGAAATTTTTACGCGCGGGATTGTGGCGGAAATTTTACCTTCCCGCGCCGCCCTGTTTGAATTTCTGCGGTCGGGGAAACGATTGAAAATCTATCTCGGCGCCGATCCGACTTCGGGTTCGCTCCACTTAAGCCACGCTAAAAATTATTGGTTTCTGGAAGATTTGCGCCAACTCGGTCATGAAGTGATTGTTTTGATCGGCGACTTCACCGCGCGGATTGGCGATCCGTCGGATCGCCAGGCGGTCCGTCCATCGCTGACACCGGAGCAAATCAAAACTAATGTTGACAGTTGGCTGGCCCAATTAAAATTACTGTTAGATTTTTCTGACCCCAAAAACCCGCCGCGCTTGTCGTATAACAGCGCTTGGCTGGATCAGTTAACCTTAAAAGAAATAATTAATCTCGCCGCTAATTTCACCGTCCAGCAAATGCTGGAGCGCGATATGTTTGTCAAACGTCTGGCCGATCACACTCCCATCCATCTCCACGAATTTTTATACCCAATGCTTCAGGGTTACGACAGTGTGGCGCTAGAAGTGAACGCGGAACTCTGCGGCACGGATCAGATTTTCAATGCCTTGGCTGGTCGCACCTTATTGAAACGACTGAAAAATCAGGAAAAATTCGTCATCGCTCTTAACTTACTGGCTAATCCTAAAACCGGCGAGCTGATGTCCAAAAGCCGCGGCACGGGAGTGTTCCTGTCTGCCCCGCCGAATGAAATGTATGGCGCGATTATGGCCGAGCCGGACGAAATGATTGAACCATTGTTCATTAATTGCACCCGTTTGCCGTTGGCCGACAAAGAAAAAATTATGTCGCTGGGGCCGCGGGCGGCCAAGGCGCGCGTGACGCTGGAGATTGTGAAGAAAATTTATGGCGCGCCGGCGGCCCAGGCCGCGGAGAAAACTTTCGATCAAACTTTCCGCGCCGGCGGCGTGCCGGAAGATATTTTAGAAATCAATTTGTCGCCGGCGGCGGATATTGTTGCCGCCCTGATTGTCGCCGGCGTCATTGATTCTCGAAGCGAGTGGCGGCGGCTGATTGCCGAGGGGGCGATTCGCGATGAAACCAATCAAAAAATCACTGATCCTCACTTCTCGCCCACAACCGCTAGTGTCTTGAAAATCGGCAAACATCGCTTCGTTAAATTATCGGTTAAATAAAAAAATCCCCCGACGATTGTTGGGGGATTTTTTTATTTATATTTCTTCTTCAGACCCCTCTTCGCTTTCGTCGTCAGAATCTTTTTCCGTTTCATCACCGGGGACGACTTCGTTATCGTCCAAATCCGCATCGCCTAAGGTGCCATCAAGATCGTTTAGATCATCCATAATTATTTTGGTTAAATTTATCACCGACCTTTTAATTACCTTAACGAAACCCCTACTTTCTAACATATCGGCTTTTTTTTGCAAGAATTAATCGCGCCGACTGTGGATAAACGACGCGCGATATAAGCCGGTCAAGGCAATCGCTAAGGCGTCGGCTTCGTCGTCAGATTCAAATTCGCCGTCACAGTTCAAAAGTTTTTTAACCATTTGTTTGATTTGTTTTTTATCCGCGCCGCCGTAGCCGGCAACGGCGCTTTTCACTTCCAAGGGGGTTAAGTTAATCACCGGCAGGTTAAATTTTTGCGCCAAATAAATAATCGCGCCGCACATCTCGGCCACGGCGATGGCGGTTTTATGATTGACGGTGAAAAAAATTTTTTCCAGGGCCAGAAAATCCGGCCGATGCTTTTTGATGACCGATTCAATTCTTCCGGCCAGATCGTATAGGCGTTCTTCAAAACTCAACTGGCGCGAAGTCAGGAAACAGGTGGAAAGAATAATTTTCTCCGCACCGCGCGGCGTTTTTTCAATTACCGCCAACCCTAAACGGTCGTACCCCGGGTCAATGCCTAAAACTCTCATCTTTTTTGGGTTGGCAGGTCAATATCAAATGAAACGGTTTGGACATCAGCATGGGCCGCCAGCACCGCTACCAGCACGCTAACGGCGTCGCGCGCGGCATCGGAAACAGTCCGGATTAATTTCGGTTGCCAAGTCCCATTTTCCCCGACTGACGGCTTAAAAGCCCAAACCGCCGCGCCGGGCGCGGCGAAAATGGCGCCATGCTCGGCTAAAAGATGCTTGATCTCCTGCGCCGTGCGGTTTTTATTATCGGTAATCGCTTCAATAATCATCGCCACCCCCTCCGGACCGTAGGCCTCATAACGGGCGGCCTCCAGAATAGCTCCCGCCGGATCGGTCGCCGCCTTGATCGCGCGCTCAATATTTTCATTCGGCAAGTTGGCGGCCCGGGCGCGGTCAACCGCCGCTTTCAGACCACTGCTGTTCCGGTCGCCGCCGGCTTTTTTGGCTTCCAATTGAAGATTCTTGGTCAACGCCGAAAACAATTTACTCTTCTTGGCGTCCACGACTTCTTTTTTCCGCTTAATTTGCGTCCACTTATTGTGACCGGACATAAGGGTAGTGTAAAACTAAAAACGATGAGTGTAAAACCTAAATTAACTTATCTTGTTTATTATCAACTGGCGTTTTGTGCCCCAAATGTTCGTAGGCCTTAGCCGTCACGCGGCGGCCGCGCGGCGTCCGTTCCAAAAAACCGAGCTGGATCAAGTAGGGTTCGTGCACTTCGGCGATCGTCGCTTCTTCTTCCGCCGTCGCCGCCGCCAGAGTGTTGAGTCCGACCGGTCCGCCGCCGAATTTTTCAATCAGGATGGACAAAATTTTTCGGTCGGCCAGCGACAGACCGGTTTGGTCCACCCCCATTAAAGCCAAAGTTTCTTCCACCACCGCCTCGTTAATTTCTTTTTTCTTGATTTGCGCCAAATCGCGCGCCCGTTTCAAAAATTGATTGGCGATCCGCGGTGTAAACCGGCTCCGGCCGGCGATCGCGCGCAGCGCCGCCGGTTCAATTTTGACGCCCAAGATTTTGGCCGACCGGCGGACGATTTCTTCAATTTCCTTTTCAGTGTAAAATTCCAGACGAAAAGTGCCGCCGGAAAAACGCGATCGGAGCGGAGCGGAAAGCAGGGCGATGCGCGTCGTGGCGGCGATCAAAGTGAACGGCGGCAGATCTAATTGCAGCACCCGCGCGCCCGGTCCCTTGCCGATAATGATGTTCAACTTGCCGGATTCCATCGCCGGATAAAGCACCTCCTCAATCATTTTGTTTAGGCGGTGAATTTCGTCAATAAAGAGAATGTCGCCCGGCGATAAGTTGGTAATAATGGACGCCAGATCGCCAACCTTCTCAATCGCCGGACCGGAAGTGACTTTAATTTGAGCCTTCATCTCTTTGGCGATGAGATGGGCCAAGGTCGTCTTCCCTAAACCCGGCGGACCGTAAAACAACAGATGTTCCGGCGGGTGTTGCCGTTCGCTAGCCGCTTGGAGTAGAATCTTCAAGTTCTGTTTAATGTTATCTTGACCGATATATTCCTCCCAGCGCGCCGGCCGGAGCGATTGATCAAGCGTCCAATCGTTGATCGGTTCACCCCCGGAATTGTTTTGTGTTCTTGACTTATTTTTCATTTTATGCTAGCCTTCAGTCGAGGCTATAAACCTCTAAGCAACTAAACTTTTGGGTTTAAACGGGTGTTGGGCAAAAGACATTCTGGTTTGCGCCTCATCGGCGCATTACTGGGGTGATCCTTATCCTAACGCCTCACTTGAAGCTTTTTGGCCTCAAGGATTGCTTAGAGGTTTATAGCCTCGATTAGTCAAAGAACTTCAGCGTAAAGGTCAACCACTCGTTCCAATTCGGAAAAAGCCGTGACGCCGCCGATGACTTTCAATAATCCGTCTTCCCGCAAATCCAACAACCCCTCGCCGTCGGCCAATTTTTTGATTTCCCATTCGCTTGGATTTTTTGACAATTGCTCGGCGATGGCGGCAGTCATCACCACAGCTTCAAAGATCCCGATCCGGCCGCGGAAGCCGGTTTGATGACAGGCGAGACACCCCTTGGGCCGATACAGGGTGGCGGGGATTTCCAGCGCCGGCTCCGGCCGCTTGCGTTTCAATCCCTTAAACACCGCCCCGATAATATTTTTTTCTTTGGCGGTGGGCGGGTAACTTTCGCGGCAAGCGGGACAGAGTCGCCGGACCAATCTTTGGGCCAGAGCGATGTTTAAGGCCGCTTCAATGATTTTCGGATTGACCGCCAAATCAATGAGCCGCGGGATCGTGCCGGCGGCGTTGTTGGTGTGGAGGGTGGACAAGACCAGGTGGCCGGTCAGGGCGGCATCAATGGCGATCTTGGCCGTTTCCGGATCGCGGATTTCCCCGACCATTAAAATATCCGGATCCTGTCTCAAGGCCGATCGGAGACCGGTGATAAAAGTATAATTTTTGCCCAAATTAACTTGCGTTTGGCTAACGCCGCGCAGGTGGTACTCAATCGGATCCTCAATCGTGATAATTTTCGTTTCGGTGGTGTTGAGGATTCGCAGAATGGCGTACAGAGTGGTGGTTTTTCCCGAACCGGTCGGACCGGTTAAAAGAATCAAGCCGTTGGGTTTGGCAATCTGCCGCTTCAGAGTTTCAAGTAATTTCGGCTCCACCCCGAGAGCGGCAAATTCAATGACTAAAGTTTCCGGATTCAAAATCCGCAACACGATTGATTCGCCGTAAGCGCCGGGCAGAACCGCCGTCCGGATTTCGATTTCATTTTGCCCCAACTTCAAACTAAATCGCCCGTCTTGAGCCGCGCTCTTGATATTTAATTTGAGACCGGAAACCAATTTAATCCGCGCCAATAACGGTCGGTGAATTTTTTGGTCAAAGATGGCAAAATCATTCAGCACGCCGTCCAGACGGTAACGCAAACGCAAACTTTCCGCCTCCGGTTCAAGATGAACATCGGAGGCCTTAACCAGAATCGCGCCGGCCAGGATGACTTCCAGCAAATTTGTCACCCCGCCTTCTTTGAGAATAAGTTTCGCTTCTTCGTCCAACCGCACGCGAATGCCGGCGGCGTCTTTAATTTCCCGCAAAAAAGCGTTAATGGTGTCGTTGGCGATGTCCACGATGCCGGTCTTGGCCGCGGTGGACAGGGAAATTTCCTGATACCGTTCCAGGGCGCGGTTCAAACTGGCCTCAGAACCAAGATGGGCGGTCACGCTGAAGTTTTTATCCCGCAATTCACCGATAATTCTTTGGGTGGCGGGATTATTCGGCGACAAAATAACCACCCACAGACTTTTACCGCTGATTTTGAAAACGGCAATCTTGCCGGCGCGAGCCTCGGCCTCCGGAATCAGATGAAGGGCGTCGGTGTTAATCGGCAATTTGGAGAGATCAACATAAGAAAGATTGTATTTTTGGGCGAGGACTTGAGCGAGGTCTTCAGCTTCCTTCGTGTGAAGTTCATCGAGCCGTTTAGTTTGTTCGTCTTCTTTAAACACCAAAGGCATTTGCTTTATTCCTAGCACAGCTAACCGCCGCCGCCTAGATTGACCTGGTGATAACTCTGTTCGCTCCTAAATTTGACGGCCAAAGAAGTAAACGATATTCTATGATTATGAATAGATTCAATCTCCAAAGTGTGATTTGGAACGAGGGAAAATATTATGTAGCCCAATGTTTAAATGTGGATGTTTCCAGTTTTGGCAAAAGTCGGATGGAAGCCCTCTCTAATCTCAATGAAGCCGTCTCTCTTTATTTTGAAGACGAAAATTCGCTTAAGATCGCTGAAGTCAAACAAGCAGAAATTGTGCCGTTGATTTGGCGGCATGCCTAAAAGATATTCTTCGGATGAAATTATCAAAGTTTTAACAAAACGCGGTTTTGTTTTTGTTTCTCAAAAAGGCAGTCATGTTAAATTTAAAAATTTTAATCAGTCGTTAATTGTGGTCGTTCCGGCCAATCGCCGCGAAATTCCAATCGGCACTTTCCGTTCGATCGTCAGGCAATCAAGATTAAACACAACTGATTTTGGATGTTAACTCTGTTCGCTAAAGATTTTGGGAAGAAAAAACACCATTCACCCCCTAATTCCATAATTGACGTATTGTGTTAAGATGGGCAAATGGAAAAAATCAGCCGGAGTTTAGCGGAAACGGAAACGATCGCGCGCGATTTTTTGACTCGCTTGGCGGCGAAGAGGAAAACCGGTCGCGCGGCCACCATCATCGGTCTGCGGGGCGATCTCGGCGCCGGAAAAACCGCCTTCACGCAGGCAGTCGCGCGGATTCTTGGCATCAAAGATAAAGTCCAAAGCCCAACCTTCGTCTTAATTAGAAATTATGTCATTTTAAAAAATCACTGGCGGAAATTAGTTCACATTGATTGCTATCGTTTAGCTTCCGGCGCCGATTTACTAAAACTCGGCTGGCGCGAATTGACGGCCACTCCGACCAACCTGATTTTCATTGAGTGGCCGGAGCGGGTGACCGAATTATTGCCGCCTGAAACCAGCCGCATTTATTTTGAATTCATCAACGAAACGGGACGGAAAATCATTTACGATTAAATTCCGACCGATAGTTTTTTTGAATTTTATATTTGACCGTGTTACAATTAAACTAATGAAATATCCTATCCTTCTGCATAAAAGTAAATATGGCTACAGTGTTTCGGTGCCGAATTTACCAGGTTGCCATAGTCAAGGGCGGAGTGAGCGCGAAGCCATAACCAATATTAAGGATGCCATTCGCGTTTATTTGGCGATGGAACGGCGGGAGTTGGGAGCAGTGAAATTGCGCGAAGTAGAAGTCGCTTTCGCCCAATGCTTTTCACCGATCTTTCCTCGGCTCGGGTAATTAAGGCGCTAGAAAAAGTCGGTTTCTGGTTGGATCCGACGCGTGGGATCAAACATATCGGTATGAATAACGGCCAGCGTAAGTTAACAATTCCTCGTAGCAGTCGCATCAACCCTCACACGCTTAAGGGAATTATTCGCGCCGCTGGACTAACCGATCAAGAATTTAAGGAGTCGCTCTAAAATTATGACCGTAGCTAAAACTAAAACCCTCGTTTTGCTTGATGTCCACGCGATTTTGCATCGGGCCTATCATGCCCTGCCGGATTTCACGACCAAGGTCGGCGCCCCGACCGGCGGCCTGTATGGTCTGACGGCGACCTTGATCAAATTGATCGGCGACCTGAAACCCGATTATTTCGCGGCTTGTTACGATCTACCGACCCCGACTTTTCGCAAAGTGGCCTATGAACAATATAAGGCCGGGCGCAAACCGACGGAAACGAATTTAATCACCCAAATTGACCGCTCGCGCGAACTTTTTTCCGCGCTGAACATTCCCGTTTACGAAAAAGCCGGCTTTGAAGCCGATGATATTATTGGCACAATTGCCGAACGGGCTAAAAAACAAAACGGTTTGAAAATTATTATCGCCTCCGGCGATTTGGATACTCTGCAATTGGTTGATGACGATCGGGTGCTGGTCTATACTTTCAAAAAAGGGTTGACCGACACAATTCTTTACGACGAAATCGCCGTCAAGAAACGTTTTGGTTTCAGGCCGGAGCGGTTGCCGGATTGGAAGGGTTTGCGCGGCGACCCTTCGGACAACATCATCGGCATCGCCGGTATCGGCGAAAAAACCGCCACCACTTTGATCGTAAACTTTGGAGCGCTGGAAAAAATGTACGCGCGGTTGAAAAAAAATCCGACCGATTTTCAAGCAATCGGAATCAATGACCGGATGATTAAATTGTTGCTGGCTGGCGAAGAGGAAGCCCTTTTTTCCAAAACTCTAGCCACTATCCGGCGCGATGCGCCGCTTGATTTTTCCTTACCCCGCGCGCCGTGGCGGGCGGGAATAAAAAGAGAAATTGTTGAAACTCTGTTTGATCAATGGGAATTTAAAACTCTGAAAAGCCGGTTTAATGATTTGTTCCATTCCCAAACCCAATTTCAAGCCCAAGGTGAGTCCTTGCCATTGGCAAGGACTCACCTTAACATTGACAAATCCGCGCCGCGCGAAGTGCAAATCGCCGTTTGGTTGCTGAATTCCGAGCGCGCCAGTCCCGATTGGCCGGAAATCCGGCGACTGACCGGCCAAACCGACGAACCGGCGGCGCGCGCCTGGCTCACAACCGCTCTCCAGCGTGAAAATTTGACGCCGGTTTATGAAAATATTGAATTGCCGCTGATCCCAATTTTGGCCGCGGTCAACGCGCGCGGGATTTTGCTGGATTTGACCTATCTTCAATCGTTGGCCGTCATGATTCGCCAAGAACTGCAAACTTTAGAAAAAAAAATTTACGCCGCCGCCAGCCGCGAGTTTAATTTAAATTCACCGAAGCAGTTGGGACAAGTGTTGTTTGACGAACTGCACCTGCCGCTCAAAGGCCTGCGCAAGACCGCCGGCGGCGAGCGCTCCACGCGCGAGTCCGAGTTGCTTAAATTGAAAGACACCCAGCCGATCATTGTCGACATCTTGGCCTATCGCGAACGGCAAAAATTATTGTCCACTTATCTTGACGCTCTGCCCAAACTGGCGGACGCCAATCAGGTAATTCACACCACTTTTGACCAAACCGGCACAGCGACCGGCCGATTTTCCAGCCGCGACCCCAATTTGCAAAACATTCCCGGCTTCGCCGGTTGGGGGGAAATGGTGCGGCGGGCATTCGTGGCTCGCCCCGGCCACCGCCTAGTCGCGCTGGATTATTCGCAAATTGAAATGCGGGTGCTGGCGGCGCTGTCGGGCGACGATAGTTTGTTGAATTTATTTAAAAATAATCTGGACATCCACACCGGCGTAGCGGCCCGGGTGTTCGGCGTTGCCGCCGCGGCCGTGACTAAAGAAATGCGCCGCCAGGCCAAGGTGATCAACTTCGGCATTATTTATGGAATGGGTCTCAACGCCCTGCGCGCCAGTTTGAACACCACGCGCGCCGAGGCGGCCGAATTTCACCGGCGCTACTTTGAAACTTTTCCCAAAATTCGCTCCTATTTTGACGCTCTAAAAACGGCGGCGAAAAAAACGGGTTACACGATGACCTGGTTCGGCCGGCGGCGCTATCTGCCAAATCTTAATTCGCCTTTGCCGTTTATTCGCGCCGAAGCCGAACGAATGGCGTTAAACGCGCCCCTGCAAGGGACGGCGGCTGATATCATTAAACTAGCGATGATTAAAGCCGAACGGGAGTTAGAAAAAAATAATTGCCGCGCGAGCGCGCATCTGCTTTTGACCGTGCACGATGAATTGATTTATGAAATTGAAGAGTCCAAAGTCGTCGCGGTTATTCCAATTTTAACTCAAGCGATGGAGAGCGTGGTCAATTGGCCGATCCCGCTCACGGTTAAAATTTCTACCGGCCCCAATTGTGGCGAATTGACAAGTTATTGACTTTTTCCATGTATTAAAATAACTTTGTGGCTAATACAGCCGGTTCGCCATTGGCGAATGTCGGTTTGCCAAATTAGAATTGAAACTGCTTACTCGGCGCTGGTGAGGATTTCGCCTCTGGCGGATGCCTTCAAACTTCGCTTACTAGGATGAGAAAACGCAGATAATTTTATAAAAATATTGAGGAACTGTTTTTACGCTTATGCTACAATCCGCGGATGGCTTTTGCTCGGAAAAAAATTTTGTTTGATCCCGAATCAACCGAACCGTTTAAGTTGAGCCGGTCAAAAAT
>DATECC010000061.1:0-4595 GCA_036516635.1 Minisyncoccota bacterium
GCAACTGGCAAGGACTAACCTTTTTTCTATCTTTTTCTTGTGTTCAAAACCAAGACCAGCCCTGCCATTCGGCAAGGGCTGGTCTTTTATCTAGTATTTTACGACTGAATTACGGTTGTTGTTCCGTGGTGCTGCCTTGCGGCTTGACTTCCACTTTCATCTCGTATTTCGCCTGGCCGCCGCGGCAGTCGGAGACGCTTAATTTGACAGTATAATCCTCGGCGGCTTGCCAAGTGTGCGTGGCGCGCAATTCTTGCCGCTCGGTAAAGATTTTTCCAGCTTGCATTGGCGAGGCGCAGGCGCCGACAGCAACAATCTCATCGCCCCAATCGGCCGACAGCGAGAGATAGTCGCCGTCCGGATCGCTGGCCACTAACACAATCTCCACCGGCGCGCCCACGGACGCGGACGGCACCGACGGCGCACTGACAATCCGCGGCGGCTGGTTGACAGCCGGTTCCGGTACACTGGAATTAACTATCGTAAAAGTGTTATCGCTATCATCAATCCAATCAAAAACATCAGGAGTACTTGGATAATTCTGCCAAGCGACACGAAACTTATAAGCACTGGCGGCCAATATATTGTCTGGAATAGCGACTAATTCATAGCCGTCATTTCGTGTGCTGTGAGTAAGTATTGGAGAATTGGAAATATACATATTTGATCTCGTATCAACAAGAAAAATATTAATTTCCCATTCTGGTTGTCCACCAGTCCAAACAACTGGAACCCGCGAGTCAACGGCAAAGGTTTCTCCGCCGTTTGGAGAAATAATTCTAATTGCTGGTCCAGGTGTAACAACTGTCCCCTCCCCCACGCTCACGCCGATGCTGGTATTGTTTGATTGACCAACGTTATCGGTCACCGTAAATCTCGGATAATAATAACGGGCGCCGGGGTTGGTGTAGGCGTGGGTGAAAGTGGCTGTTTGCTGAACTGGAGTTTCTGGACGAGCGGACGAAACACCGCCGGAAGCAGTATTTAATAATTCATCGCCCCACCAGACCGAATAAGACAGCGGGCCGTTTTCCGGATCGCTTGCCCTTACCGTCCAAGTGCCGGTCTCGCCGAGTTTCAGGGTCGTCGGGCCGTCCACGCCGCTAACTGTTGGCGGCTTGTTGCCCGTCTGGTCGGAACCGTAAATCTTGAAGTAGGAGTCGCTTTGGTCACAGACTCGTCCGCCATACAGATTTGTTTGTCCAAAGTTACTGAAAGCGCAAACCGCCACATAATAGGCCTGACTTTTAGCAATATCAGCCCCTATCACCTTACCCACACTCCAATCATAGTAACTCGTGCCACTTATGCCGGAAGCGATTGTTAGTTGTGGATTGTTGGGTCCCCAGTTCACGGGTGTTAAATAAATAGTAAAAGACTGTCCAACAAAAGCATTAGTCTGCCAATTCCAACCAATTCGTTGAGTTGTTCCCGCTTGCCAACTCTCCCCGCCATTCGGCGACACGACAGTCAATGATTGTTTTTCAGGAACCGGTGTCGGATATGGTATCGGATAAGGTGGTGTCGGCAGCGGAATCGGTACTTCGATATTACAATACAAACTATTCATCTTCTTGCGCGTGGCCGGACCGAAATAACCGGTCGGCGCGCTCAAGCCGTTCGGCGTCAGAATCTCATCTTTATATTTCAATTGGAACGAGGACACCGCTGCGGCGGTGGCTTCGGTGTAGCGGTCGGTGGCGTTATTCTCATTTTCCGATTCATTTTCCTCAAAGACGATGTTGTTTCTGACACTGTCGCTACTCTCGCCGTATTGCGGCAGACTTGGATCAATCGTCGGTCGCGTGGTGTTAGTCGTTGGTGTTATCCGAGCGCCGGCAACCGGAAAGCCCTCGCGCGCCAGCGCGTTATGCAGTTCGCGGACATCGCGGCCGCTGGCGCCGACGCCCAGATTCCGGTTAAAAGTAAAACATTGGACGGCATTTGATCCGCCGCGCAAGGCTTCAATCTGCCGCTGTAAATTCCTGATTTGCGCCAAAAGTTCCTCAATACTGGTATTGGTATTTTGAGCGCCGGTGGTTAACGGCACGACAAAACCTAAAACCAGCAAAACCACTAAAATTCGTTTAAGCATATAGTTTAACTAATAATTGCTAATAATCTGACCTCTTTAATAACTGCCCCATTATACTATAAAACGGAAAATAAGCTACCGAAGATGCACTTAATGAGGTCAATACTCGCGCATGGAGATCTGGCCGTCCACTTGCTTCATAAATTCCAGCGCCACGGAAACGACGATGAGCAGAGCGGTGCCGCCGATCGCCAGCGCCTGCAGACCGGTCAGGGCCTGCATCACCAGCGGCAACATCGCCACGACGCCAAGGAACAGCGCGCCAACGAGCGTCAAGCGGGTAACGGTTTTGGCCAAATGTTCGGCGGTCGGTCGGCCCGGGCGCAAGCCGGGAATGAAGGCGCCGCTTTTCTGCAGATTTTCGGCGATGGCTGACGGATCAAAAGTGATCGCCGAATAAAAATAAGTAAAGAGAAAAACTAAAATAAAATAGACGGCGGCGTAAAACCAAGTGTTATTAAGCAGAGACAAAATGAAATTGGCCACTGTTTGAATTGTCGCGTTGTCCATTTGGGCGAAAAAATTGACGATCATTTGCGGAAAGAGAAGTAACGAGAGGGCAAAAATAATCGGCATCACACCGGCTTGGTTCAGACGAATCGGTAGATAAGTGGACAGGCCGCCGTAGACCCGATTGCCCCGGACCTGTTTGGCGTAAGTAATCGGAATCGGCCGCTCGGCTTCGGTCATCACCACCACGCCGGCGACGATCACCACGGCGGCGACGAGGTAGCCGAGATAAAGCGGGATGGAGGTTAAATCAAAATTGATGATCACTTGGCTGATGGCCGACGGGATGCCGGCGACGATGCCGGCGAAAATAATCAACGAGACGCCGTTGCCGATACCGTATTCGTTAATCAATTCGCCGAGCCACATTAACAGCAACGATCCGGCCATCACCACGATCACGCTGACCAGCCGGTCAAAAAAGACCACCTCGCAAAAAATCCCCTGCCGTTCCAGCAAGGCGATCAAACCAAAACCCTGAAGAATCGCCAGCGGCACCGTCAGGAGCCGCGCATATTGAGCAAACTGGCGCCGGCCGGCCTCCCCCGATTCATGATAGAGTTCCTTCAGCGACGGGAACATCATCGTCAACAATTGCATAATGATCGTGGCGGTAATGTACGGCCCGACGCCCAGCATCACGATAGACAAATTAGACAACCCGCCGCCGGAAAACAGATTGAGCAGATTGAAAAATTGATTGTCGGCGAAAAATCGCTGGAGGGCCGCCACATCCACGCCCGGAATCGGAATGCCGGCGCCGAGCCGGAACAAAAACAGCGCCGTCGCGACAAAGATCAGCCGCCGCCGGAGCGCCGGATCGGTGAAAGCGAGTTTTAATTTAGTTAAAAAGACGGCGAACATATAATTTATGCGAGGCCAAGCGCCAGCCGCACGGTGGCAGACAATTGGCAATTTTCCACCGTGAACCCCGTTAGAGAGCTCGGGGTTGACCGCGAAGAGTTCTTTAACGGAGCGGCGCCGAGAATTTTGACCGGCCGGCGGACATTAGCAATCAGCCCTTTGGCGACCAAAGTTGCCGGCGAGATCACGCCGCCGGTCGGGAACTGCCGCGCCAGCGCGGCCAAAGAAACGATCTGCGGCGCCGCGCGGCGCGACGGGAAACGGTAACCGCGGCGTTTGGGCAATCGTTTAATCACTTCACGAATCTCCGGCCGGATGCGGTGACCGGCGCGCGCTTTCTGTCCTTTCGTGCCGCGGCCGGCGGTTGTGCCGCGCTTGCCGCCGCGCCCGATGATTTTTTTCCGGCGGTGGGGATGTTGGCGTTTTAATTGATGTAATTGCATAAGTAAAAAAATTAGGAGCGCGGCGGCCGCAGTTGCGCTAGCGCCTTCAAGGCCGCCCGCGCGTTGTTAATTTTGTTTTTGCTCGGCGAGACGATTTTGGCGCCGACGGCCTGCAGACCCGCCAAAGTCAAAATCGTCCGAACGGCGCTGCCGGCAACGATCCCGCGCTGCGGCGCCGGCCGGATAACCACGCGCGAACTGCCGAATTTGGCTTCCACCTCGTGCGGAATGGAATGTTGGTCGGTCAATGGTAAAATCAATAAATGTTTTTTGGCCTGCCGCTGGCCTTTTTCCACCGCTTCGGCAATATTGCCGGCCTTGCCGAGGCCTAGACCGACCCGGCCGCGATGGTCGCCCACCGCCACCAGCACGGAAAAACTGAACCGCCGGCCGCCCTTCACCACCCGCGTCACGCGCCGGACGGTGATCATTTTATGATCAAATTCCGGCGGAATGACCGGGCCGCGCCCGGCGCGCGGCCGGCGTTGATTGCGATTTTCGGTTTTATTGGCTGGTTCGAACATAATTAAAATTAAAAAATTAAACCGCCGGCGCGCGCCCCCTCGGCGAACGCTTGCACGCGGCCGGCGTAATGATAACCCTGACGGTCAAAAACCACTTGAGTAATTTTTTTGCCTCGCGCTCGTTCGGCCAGCGCCAGACCCAATTGCTTGGCCAATAAC
>DATECC010000062.1:0-5321 GCA_036516635.1 Minisyncoccota bacterium
AGTATTTCTTCCAATTTTCGTTTGAGATTAATGAAGCCCAGCAAGCTAATTCGACGGTCCAACTCCACTAAAATATCAATATCATTCGGTGTCTTATCTTTTTTCACCGTTGAACCAAAAAGAGCCGCTCGCCGCACGCCGGATTTTTTCAGAACTGGCACAATCTTCTCTTTTAATAATGAAACTTCCATAATTAAAATATACTAAATTGACGTCAGTTTGGCAATCCTTGTAGCTTTTTAATTATTGCATTATACTTGAGAGGTATGAATGAACAACCAACCATTATTATCAACCCCGATGACCGTGATTATTTGCGGCCCAGCCGCGCGCGCGGCTTGGTCGGACTGGTGCTGCGGCTTTCGGGTGGGCGAATTCAGAGCGAATCAGCGGCCAATTATTTTCTGTTCGCCGTCGCCGTCGCCATTTTTATCGCTTCCATTATTATTTTCTTCCTCGGGCGATGACCGTCATTTTCATCGGCCGATCCGGCTCGGGCAAGGGGACGCAGGCCGAGTTGTTGATTAAACGTTTGACGACAATTGATTCAAAACCCGTAGTTTATTTGGAAACCGGCCGCTATGTCCGCGAGTTGCTTAAACAGCCGACTTACTCCGGTCATTTAGCTAAAGCCGCGTCTGAGCGCGGTGAACGGCAGGCGGATTTCGTCGCTGTTTATCTGTGGTCAAATTTTCTGATCAACAATCTCCAAGGCGGTGAACATTTAGTTTTTGACGGCACGCCACGTTCGTTGGTGGAAGCTCAAGCGTTGGATACGGCGATGATTTTTTATCAGCGCGAGAAACCGTTTGTGATTTTTCTGGATTTGGCCGCCGCCGGTGCGCGCGAGCGATTGGCGAATCGCGGCCGGCATGACGACGATAAGGACGGCATTGAAAAACGACTGGCGTGGTATGAACGCGACGTGGAACCGGTGATTGATTATTATCGCCACCACTCCGGCTACCAATTTATCAGCATCGACGGCGAGAAGAGTATTGAAACCATTCATGAAGAAATCAGAAAATCCGTCCTGGCGGTTGAAAAGTCCGGCTGATCTGGAAAAACTGCGCGCCGGCGGCCGGCGCTTAGCCAAAATCATCGCGGTTTTGGCCTCGGCGGTGCGGCCCGGACTGACGACCGCCGAATTGGATCGGCTGGCGCGCGAACAAATCGCCGCCATCGGTGGCCGGCCGGCCTTTCTCAATTATCAGCCGGCCCGCGCCGGCCGACCGTTTCCGGCGGCCTTATGCGTTTCCATCAATGACGAGGTGGTCCACGGTATTCCGAATTCCCGCACGCTTCAACCCGGCTATCTCGTCTCGTTGGATCTGGGTTTGGAATACGAACAACGATTTACGGATATGGCGGTGACGGTACCGGTTGGCGCCGTGAATCCGCCGGCGCAAAAATTATTGACCGTCACGGCCGAAGCGCTCGCGCGCGGCATCAAAGCCGCGCGCGTCGGCCGGACTTTGGGCGACATCGGCGCCGCCATCCAGTCTTTTGTTGAACCACAAGGGTTCGGTCTGGTTCGCGAATTCGGCGGCCACGGCGTCGGCTTCCGTGTCCATGAGGAACCGGAGGTGTCCAACTGCAGCCATGCCGGCGCCGGACCGAAATTAGTTTCGGGTTTAGTGATTGCCATTGAACCGATGGTCACGATTGGATCGCCGGCCATCATCACCGCCGCCGACGGCTACACAGTGAAAACGAAAGACAACCAACTGGCCGCTCACTTTGAACACACGATTGTCATCACCGATCGCGGGCCGGAAATTTTGACTAAGGTCTAATTAGGCAACAAAAAAATCTATGACTAATACAAAAAATCTGAAACTATTAGACAACATTCAATTTATTTATGAGCTTGCTTTGGCAAAGTTAGAATTACATTCTTTTAACCCTGATTTAAAAGTCATGAATGATTTTAGAGAATTTGAGTTAAGAGACGACGGAAATTTTGAGATGCTTAAAAAAAGGCTTGCATATTTTAAAACGATAAATGGAAATTATTCCGATTATTATTATTTGCAAAAATACAATCAAACAAAATCAGTTAATCAATATTTAACCCATTGGATTTATCCGTATAAAGGAAAATTTCACCCTCAAATGATTAGGGCGTTAATGAATATTATAAAAATCCAAAATGGCGAAACACTATTTGACCCATTTGTTGGAAGCGGAACTGCTGTTTTGGCTTAAATAAAAAATATGATATTAAAAGAAAATCAAAAGACAAATGAAAAGATTGCTGAGATAGTAAAGATTGTTTGTAAAAAATGTAAAAAAAACTTTGGGGTGGATAAAAACTATATTGGGATTATAAATTGTCCCTATTGCCAAGCATATGTCGAAGGATAATCAAATTTTAAAAGATATCATTTATTTTTTCTCCGATGTTTTTGAGGTTAAAGGAGAAAAATATAAATATGCTGATTATAAGGCAGGATGGCTGTCTAAAATTGGTTTAGCGAAAAATTGGGCTCAGGAGGCATCTACCTCAAGAACGACTAAGTTACTACAAGGATTTTTGAAGTCAAAATACGAAAATAGGATTAAAATTGAGGCTCCAGTAGCTGAAGGAATGACATTGAGGTTTGATTCAGAAAATAGTCAATCAGAAAATTTAAAAATCGAAATTGATTCATCAAAACTTCAAGCATTTGATATTCTAGACATGGAAGAAGGTTGTGCCTATGAAATAAGCTTATCTGATGCTTTTGCAGAATTTTTCAAGGATGTATTGAAGGCACTTTTGGATTCTAGAGTAAAAAAACTTTACATCTGCATGAGAAATCATAATTATAAAGGTGCATCAAAAAGTGGCTATTTAAAAGTTAAAGATTCTGCAATGGTTCAACAATATATCAGCTTAGCAAAACTTTATAAACTTGATATTTATTTAGTGGATATTTTTCCGGAATGTAATAAAGGAATGTATAAACCCGAAGCGTTATTAGTCGAGGGCGGAATAAAATAAATTTAATTTTATGCCAAAACCAAAAGAAGAAAGAAGTTTAATTATTCTGAAACCGGATGCTCTCCAGCGCGGGCTGATCGGCGAAATTTTCCATCGGTTTGAACGCAAGGGGTTGAAAATCGTTGGTCTGAAAATGGTGCAATTGGAAGATATCGTTCTGGAGGAACACTACGCTCACCATAAAGACAAACCGTTTTTTGATTCGCTGAAAACCTTTATGAAATCCGCGCCGGTGGTGTTGGCGGTCGTCTCCGGCATTAACGCCATCGGCGCGATCCGTTTGATTGTCGGACCGACCAAGGGTTACGAGGCCGATGCCGGCAGTATCCGCGGCGATTTCGCGATGAGCGGTCAAGCCAATATCGTTCATGCTTCCGATTCGGCCGAATCGGCGAAACGGGAAATCAGACATTTTTTCAGTTCCGACGAGCTGTTTGACTATCAAAAACCGGAATTTCCGTGGGTCTACGCCGGTGATGAGTAAGGCGCTGATTTAACGGTTGCTTTTCTCGGCCACCGGCGGTTATAATTGGTGTAAGGTTATTTGGGGTATTATCTAGATCAAAATAATATTTTTAGGGATCCTCAAATAACTGGGCGCCGTGGCGTTCGGTTGCGGGAACCCACCTGGAGTATTCTCTAGGTTAAACGCCCAAGTAACCTTATCCAAGAATCCCGCCATCCGGCGAGTTTTTTGGTTTTAACATTTTTTGGTTATAATGACCGTTAATGTCTGATCTTCATCAAACCTCAATTACTTTCCACGGCGGAGCCGGCACGGTCACCGGCGCCAATTTTTTATTTGATACCGCCGGCAGTAAATTCCTGATTGACTGCGGTTTATTTCAGGGGGGAAAAATCGTTGAAGACAAGAACCGCGAACCGTTTCCGTACGCTCCGGCCAAGATTGACGCTCTTTTCGTCACCCACGCTCATCTTGATCATATCGGCCGGATTCCAAAGTTGGTTCACGATGGTTTCCGCGGTCAGATTTATTCCACGCCGCCAACCCGCGATATCGCCGAATTGGTGTTGCTCGACAGTTTGGGAGTAATGGGGAAGGAAGCCCGGGCGACCAATAAACCTCTGCTCTACGAAGAAACGGATGTTCGTGCCACGCTTAATTTATGGCAAACAGTTGAATACCAACAGCCGTTTGAGCCGGCCCCCGGACTGACGACCACTTTTCACGATGCCGGTCACATCTTGGGCTCGGCGCTGATTGAGTTTTCCGCCGGCTGGCGGAATGGGTCCATTGCCGCCGCTGGGACGAAACGCAAGATCGTTTTTACCGGTGATCTCGGCAATTCGCCGTCGCCGTTATTGCCGGAAACGGCGGCGTTGACCGGAATCAATTACTTAATTATTGAAAGCGTCTACGGCGACCGCTTGCACGAAGGGGTTGAAGCGCGGCGCAATAAACTGGAAGATGTGATTGAAAATACCATGCGCGCCGGCGGCACCTTATTGATCCCAGCTTTTTCCATTGAACGGACACAAGAACTGCTTTACGAAATTGAACAGATGATGGCCGAAGGCCGGATTCCCGCCGTGCCGGTTTATTTGGATTCGCCGCTGGCGATCAAGATCACGGCCATTTACAGTAAATTTCGCTCCTATTTTAATCAGCGCGTCGCCGATCCGGATTTAATCCGCGACGGCTTGTTTAATTTTCCCAATTTACATAAAACTTTAAGCACCGAAGAATCGCGCGCCATCCCGTTTTCGGCGCGCAAAATCATCATCGCCGGTTCCGGGATGTCCAACGGCGGCCGGATTCTGCATCATGAAAAACATTATTTAACCGATCCGAAAAATGCTCTGCTTCTGATGGGTTATCAATCAGCCGGCAGTTTGGGTCGGGCCTTGAGCGACGGCGTTAAGCAGGTGAATATTTTAGGTGAAAAAATCGCCGTTCGGGCGGCCGTGATGACCCTGACTGGTTACTCGGCTCATCGCGACCGCAACGGTCTAATGGATTTCGTGAGTCAAACTGCCGACAGTTTGCAATGTGTCTATGTGGCGATGGGGGAACCACAGGCCTCGTTGTTCTTGGCCCAGCGCTTGCGCGATTACTTAGGGTTGGAAGCAGTGGCGCCGCGCGCGGCGGAGAAATTTATGTTAGACTAAACGATGGTTAAACACGAACATTCCCGCTTGAAACTGTGTGTTTCCGGCGCCGCCGAGACCGGACATTGCGGCGAGAACGCGATGGACTTGGCCAAGAGTCTCGGCCGGGCGGTGGCGGAACAGGGCGCTGTTTTGGTTACGGGGGCGACGACCGGTTTTCCACTTTGGGCGGCGATGGGGGCGAAAGAAGTCGGTGGTTTGTCGT
>DATECC010000063.1:0-2104 GCA_036516635.1 Minisyncoccota bacterium
GCTAAAAAATTCTTGAAATCAATCTCACCGAGAAAACACAAACCTTGACTGTCGGGTTTCGCGGCATTGGGCAAGCCGAATTTTTTAGCCAGGCGGCGCACTTTGATTTTTTGATAGTCACCGATGGGAAATAAACACCGCGCTAAAATTTTTTGTTTGATCGTCCACAAAAAATAAGTTTGATCTTTTTCTTTATCTTTGGCTGCGAGGAGCCGCGACAATGATTTTGTCGCGACTTTCCCTTGTTGACCGTGAGTAGCAAAATTATTGTCGCGGCGAATTCCGGCATAATGTCCGGTGGCGATCAAATCCGCGCCGCGGCGGCGCGCTTCGGCAAAAAACTCGCCGAATTTAATTTGCCGATTGCACCTCACATCGGGATTCGGCGTCCGGCCGGCGCGGTATTCGCGCACCAGATAATCAATCACCGACCGCTCGTAAGCCGCCGATAAATCAAAAGTTAAAAACGGCAATTGGAGCGCGGCGGCCGCGCGCATGGCGTCGCGCCGTTCGGTCCGCCAGGCGCAGTTTTCCGCCACTTCAATTTTAATGAATACCCCCGTCACATCATAACCTTGTTTTTTCAGCAAGGCCGCCGCGACTGACGAATCCACGCCGCCCGACATCGCCACAAAAACTTTTTCCATAAGATCACTTTAGCGTATTTATACCGCCAGCCACAACTCTTAAACTTTCCCCGATCGGCAATAGTTTAAGAGTGCGTAACATCACAAAATTTGTTAAGATAATTCGGTATGGATAAGAAACAAACCCTTCAGCAAAAATCGGCAGAGTATAAAAGTGTGGTAAATGAGATTTTAGATAATCCGGATATTCGCGATCAATTTATCTTGAAACTCACCTATCACAGCAACCGCATTGAAGGTAGTACCCTGACCGAGCCGGACACGGCGGCCATTCTTTTTGATAATGTCGCTCTGCCCAATAAAAGTCTGACCGAACATTTGGAAGCAAAAAATCACCAAACGGCGTTAAATTATCTGTTTGAACATATTGCCAAAAAAGAAAAAGTTGATGAAAGTTTAATTCTTAAACTCCATAGCATTCTTATGAACGGTGTTCGGTCGGATGCCGGCGTTTATCGCCAGCACGCGGTCAGAATTGTCGGCGTTAATTTGCCAACTGCAAACTATCTGGGCGTCCCTAAATTAATATCGGAGGTAATGGTTCAAATGGCTGAAAAAATCAAAGATATTATCGCTTTGGCCGCCAGCGTTCATAGCCAATTTGAGCAAATTCATCCCTTTTCTGACGGCAACGGTCGCGTTGGCCGTTTATTTATGAACGCGATGCTACTTAACGCAAATTTCGCCCCGGCCATCATTCATCAAGAACAAAAACGATTTTATTATGCCTATCTTTATGAAGCCCAAACTAAAGAGGATTACGACCAACTAGAAAATTTTCTTTGCGATGCAGTAATGGACGGATTCAAAATTCTGGCCCGCACCGATGTCAGATAATTATGATTTCCACTCTACTGTAATTTGCGCTAGGATAAAATGATGTGGCTTATTTGGCTCTACGCGCTCGGCAGTGTGGTTTTGGTCAGCCTGGCTTCACTGGCCGGCGTGATCGCGCTGTCAGTCAGCGAAACGCGCTTGCGGCAATTGCTTTTTCTATTAGTCGCCCTCGCCACCGGCGCATTGTTCGGCGATGTCGTCATTCACCTGCTGCCGGAAATTTTCAGCGCCAGTGACAGCACAACAGACGCGGCCGTTGGCGTCTTGGCCGGTGTTTTGCTTTTTTTTAGTCTGGAGAAATTTTTTCACTGGCGGCACACGCACGAGGTTGATCACTGCGACCAACCGGAACATCAGCAACAGCATGGCGTTCAGCCGCTCGGTTATCTCAATCTAATCGCCGATGGTTTCCATAATCTGCTGGACGGCGCGATCATCGGTGTTAGCTTTCTCGCTTCGCCCGCCATCGGTTTGGCGACCACGATCGCCGTGATTCTTCACGAAATTCCGCAGGAGATCGGCGATTTCGGCATTCTGCTTCACGCCGGCTTCAGCCGCGGGCGGGCGATTTTGTTCAACGCGCTGTCGGCCTCGCTGGCGATTATCGGTGTGCTTCTCGC
>DATECC010000064.1:0-3207 GCA_036516635.1 Minisyncoccota bacterium
AGATCGCAGTCTGATCGTCCATAAGGGTTTGAAAAATTCGGGGGTGCGGGCGGTGGTGGAACATTTGAAGCGATTAAAAACAGCGGGGCAGATTGATTACCCACTCGGTTTGTCCATCGCCCGTACCACCAAGATCGCCGCCGTCGACACGGCGCGCGATTATTTGGCCAGTTTCCGCATTGCCGCCGAAGTGGCCGATTATGTGGCGATCAATGTCAGTTGTCCGAATGTCGCTTGTTTTACGCCTGAAAAACAACTGCATTATGTGGCGGAGATTTTGCAGCTGATTAACGACGACCGCGGCGTGAAAAAACTTAAAATTCCGATTTGGCTTAAACTCGGTCCCGACCTCGGCCCCGCCGATAATGAACGGTTGATCGAACTTTGCCTGAAACATCGGGTAGACGCCATCGTTTTGACCAATTTAGTGAAAGACCGGCAAAAATTGGTTTTTAAAAGCCAGAATACGGCGTTAGCCGGCGGCGTCAGCGGCAAACTTTTAGCGCCGTATTCTCTGGCCGCCCTGAAATTTTTTGCCGCGCGGCTCAACGGTCAGATTCCGCTCGTCAGCGTTGGTGGCGTCTTCACCGCCCAAGACGCACGGGAACGGTTCCGCGCCGGCGCCTCACTCATCCAACTGATTACCGGTTGGATTTTTGAAGGCCCGGGTTTGTTGAAAAAAATCAATCGGGGATTAGTGGAGCAAAAGATAAGTTTGGCAAACAGCGGCCTTGGCACCGCCACCAACGGCGCGGATAGTGGGACTGGAAGAGGCCAGGCCGGAACTGTCAACACAGAAATTGCCGGTGCCGTCTTCAAGTACCGCATGCGCGGCCCAAGACAATCGGTTATTAGATTGGAGACAGGTGATTGTCATCGAAGCTTGCTCAATAATTTTTTTGCTTAAGGTTGAGCAGAGAGTGCTAGGATACAGACCTTTGGCATTAATTACCACCGATTCCGCTTCCGCTCGAAGCCCGCTCATCGCGGCCTTAATGCGAGTGTTAGTAGCTTTTTTTAATTGGCCGGGGAATAATTCGGTCAACACCTCTTTGATGGGTCTGAAATCAGTTGGTGGTGTTACCACTGTTGGCTGATTGTGCTTGGTCAATTCCGAGTGCCAGACCAGACCGATTTGTTTGTCTGTCAGTTGCGGAATCGTCCCCGCCGGCGGGACAAATCGGAGGCGGTAAGTTGTGGCGAGCAGCAGACCGGACGGCTCGCTGACCCAAACCGAGAGCTGGCCGTTGTCAGCTAGATAAGCAAAAATCTTTTCCGCCTCCGGACTTTTTAGCTCGTCCAATTCGCTGCGCCCCAGGTCTGGAAACTCAATCAATAATCGTTCGTAAAACTTGATTAACGCCTCGCGATTGACGGCCAAATCATAACGCCAAGTCGGTTGACCGTTTATTTCTTCCCGTCGTTTAGCCACCTTGGCCGTAAGCACCTTTTCCTCTCCGGCCATTTTCAAAACCTTTTCGATGATGGCGGCAATTTTTTCTTGATTCTTTGCCGCTTCCTCATTCAAATCAGACATCAATTGAGAGAAAGAAATTTGCCAATTATCGCCCACTAAATCATCGGGCGTAATCTTTACCCACTTTCCCTTGACGATCCCTAGATCAAAGAAAAAGAAAGTTGGAAATTTATTTAGCCGGACATAGAAATCGGTTCCCTTTTTAAGCCACTCCAAATCAACGCTGAAACTGAAATCGCCGCCGGCCAAGTCCGCCTTAATTTGCGCCTGCGTGTCGCTGGTCCGCCAATCCGTAGTTTGGCGATTGAACAGACCGCTCGCTTCGCTCGCGAATCGGAAATCGGCCGGAACGGGAATGATGGAAGTGTCAAAAGGAAAATTCTGCCCGCCAAAATCAACAGCGAATGGTTTGGCGTCCGCTTCTCGCGGTTCGGTTTTTATTTCCAACGACGAACGATAATTAGCGGAATTTAATTTGGAAAAACTTTCAATTAAACCGGCAAACAACTTTTCCGGTGCGTAGGGTGGCTGGCTGAAGGGACCGATTTTTTGCCAGTAAGCATAACCGACCGCGCCGCCGCCCGCGAGTAACAACAGAATGACGATTATCAGCAGAACTTTGGGCCAAACCGAACGCCGCCGGATCGGCGGCACCGGTGATATCGGCGGTATCGCCGGCGCGGCTGGTGTCGAACTCGGCATTGATGATTGATCGGGAGTATGAACGAAGGGTGAATAATCGGGCGGCATTTCAACACCAGTTTAACACAATTCAAACTCCGAATAATCTAGTATAGTGGATAAAAAATACAGTGAATAGAAACGCGCAATCATTAAATAAATGCAGTTATATTTATGCGGTCGTCTAAATATGGCCAAATTTTATTTTAGGTAGTAAAAATAATAAAAAAGCGGAGCACACGATCATCGTGCACTCCGCCGCGTTGGAACAGTTCCTTCTCGTTGGACTTCTCAGATCGGACTTATTCACAGAACCGTCCCGCAGCTTACTCAGCAAACTCCGCATTTTGAACTACACACAATAGCCTCCAACCATAGGCAGATCCCTTTCAATAAGAACCGTACCACCCCAAAACGAACTCTCTGTTGGTCAGAATAGCATAACGCGTTATAATGGCAAATCAGTTATCCACAACTATTATTTTATGCCGAACCCGCCGCGCGCTAAAAAAATTTCGAAAATCGTTACCACACCGCATGGCGTACGCGCGGATGATTACGGCTGGCTCCGCGACCGGACCGATCCGGCGGTGTTAGAGTATCTGAAACAGGAAAATATTTACACCGAGGAAACGATGCGCGACACGGCTGAGTTGCGGGAAAAATTGTTTTCGGAAATGAAAGCGCGGCTTCAGGAAACCGACGCCACCGTGCCGGCCAAGCTGGACGATTATTATTACTATTCGCGAACCGAGACCGGCCAACAATACGAAATTCATTGCCGCAAAAAAGGAACACTCGCCGCGCCCGAGGAAATTCTGCTGGATTTGAATGTTTTGGCTAAAGATTCGGCGGCTGATTACTTACGTCTCGGCGCCTTGGCCGTCAGTCCTAACCATCGTTATCTGGCCTATTCCTTGGACACCGCCGGCGCCGAAAGTTTCATTTTGCGAATCAAAGATTTGACCACCAATCAATTGCTGGCCGCCGAAATTAAAAACACCTATTATACTTTAGCTTGGGCCAGCGACAGTCAAAGTTTTTTCTAT
>DATECC010000065.1:0-2733 GCA_036516635.1 Minisyncoccota bacterium
AACAAAGACCAATTACGACGCTGTAATCAGTTTAACACGGGCATTGGGTTAATGTCTCGCCGTCGGTTTGAAAAATAACGGTGCCGAGTTCGTCGGTGCGCAAAATCCGCGCGCCGATTTTTTGGAGCGCCGCCAGCACTGCCGCGTGCGGGTGGCCGTAGCGATTGTTTTTCCCGGCGGAAATGACGGTATATTGGGGCGCCACCGCGGCCAAAAACTCGGCGGCGTTGGAAGTTTTTGAACCGTGATGACCGGCTTTCAAGACCGCGGATCGCAAAGCCGAGCCGTCCCGGCCGACGAGATATTTTTCAATCTTGATCGGCGAATCGCCGGTCAATAAAAATTCGCTGACGCCGTAGGTCAGCCGCGCCACGATGGACGCGGTGTTGGTTTCCCAACCACTCGGGTCCCGATCGGGAAACAAAATTTCCAAAACGGCGCCGCGGCCGAGAAAAATTTTCATTCCCCGCCGCGCCAAAACAGTTTTGGCCGCTTCGGCCGTGACGGCCCGGCGAAAAGCGCGGTCAGTGGCCGTGTCGGCGGTCAGACCCGATTCCATCACCGTTTCCACGGCGTAGCGTTCAAGCACTTCGGAAAAACCGCCGAGATGGTCGGCGTCCGGATGAGTGGCGACGATCAAATTAATTGTTCGGTCATAAAACGGCATCACCGCACCGAGGGCGCGCAACACTTGCCGGCCGCGGCCGGCGTCCACCAGAACCTGATTGCCGCCCGACGCTTCAATAAAAATGGCGTCGCCTTGCCCGACATCCAAAAAAGCGACGGTCAAAACCGCGCGCTCGGCGCGGCCGATGACCGACCAGACGAAAACATTGGCCGCGGCCAAAAATAAAAAACCGCTGACCAACCACCGGCCGCGGGCAAACGCCAATAGTTTAAGCATTAATCGCTTCGCCGACAAACACTTTTTCCAATTGGCCAGTTTTCAATAATTCCGCCGGCGCGCCGGCGAGAACGATTTTCCCCCGCTCCAGCACATAAGCGCGGTGAGCGATGTGGAGAATGGACTTGATGTTGTGCTCCACCACCATAATCGCCGTCCGGCGCCGCTCGTTGATTTCGCGGATTAAAGCAAAAACTTCTTTGACGATCAGCGGCGCGAGACCGAGCGACGGCTCGTCCAACAGTAAAACTTTCGGGTCGGTCATCAAGCCGCGCGCCAGCGCCAGCATTTGTTGCTGGCCGCCGGATAAAGAATCGGACTTGGCTTCAAGTTTGTGTCTTAAAATCGGAAAAAGCTCAATCACCGCTTCCAGCCGCCGCGCGATTTCCTTTTTATCTTTAATGATGTAACCGCCGACCTCCAAATTTTCCCGCACCGTCAGCTGTTTAAACACCCGTCGGCCCTGGGGCACGAAGGCCAGGCCGCGCGCCACCATTTCGTGCGCGACCGGCCGGACGGTCTGGCCCTGCCACCAGACCGAGCCCGTTTCAATCGGCGCCAGACCGAAAATGGCTTTCAAGATCGTGGACTTACCGGCGCCGTTCGGCCCCATCAGGGCGACGATCTCGCCTTCGTCAATAGCCACGCTGGCGCCATCCAGCGCTTTGACTCCGCCGTAATGGACCTTAATATTTTTTAACTCCAACAGCGTCTCGCTGGTCATTTATTGTAAGATGGAAGGGATATTATTTTTGATTTGTTTTAAGATTATTTGACGCTGATAAACACCGTTTTCATCAAATTTTCCGGACGAATCAAGTTTTTGTTTGACGCAATCATAAGTGCTCTGACATTCTTCAACTATTGGGGTTAATAGCTCCGCCACTTGTTTAGATAAGTTATAGACAGCTCCCTCTTCACCGCCCAGATCGCCAGGAAAAGAATAAATCGCATCGGGAACCAGGGTTCGGACCGCCGGTAATTCAACCACATAGGTTCCATAAACCGGCACAGATACTTTTTGTTGGTTAAGTTTGATCAATCCATTCGCAAAAAAGAACGAGATATCGGGTGAATAAATTGCTTCAACTTTAGCCGATTTTATTTTAGTAACGATTGTCGCCACATCGGAATTTTCGTCAACGATCACTTCGTCAAGTGTGATCTCTCCTTCAAAATTGCTGCGGAAACTGTCGGCGTGGACTTTTGAAAAGGCATTGGCATAGCTGACCAGTGCCACTTTTTTGTGACCGCTAGCGAATATCCGTTCGGCGATAAATTTTGATTCGTCTTCCAGTGAGTATTGGATGTTGAAGAAATTATTGCCGCTTTCGGCGTAAAGTTTAGTGGTGGCGGCGACAGGGACAACGGCAAGGATCGATTTATTTTTGAGTAATGGGACGATTGCTTCCTGGGGGGAACCGCAAGCTGGACCAATGATAAATTGCACTTTTTCAAATTCGGTCAATTTCTTAAAAGCTGACACGGCTTCTTTGGGATCGCATTTATCATCTTCAAAAACAAACTGGATACTGCTACTGGCGATATTGGCGGATATTATTCCCTTACGAATTTCTTCACCATAATCGGCTACCGGCCCGGTTAGCGGCGCGATTACTCCAATTTTAATCGGCTCATCAGCCGCCGGCGATGTGTTTTTCTCGCCCAGAGTTGAAAGTCCCCAAATAACCAAAATTACCACAATTGCTCCGATGATGATTTTTGCAGTTTTGGACATGTTTATCTAGGTTAGTTAATAATTACTCCCCCAAGTATGCCTCAATGACGGCTGGATTGGCAAGAACGGTCTGCGGTTCGCCTTCGGCCAA
>DATECC010000066.1:0-8317 GCA_036516635.1 Minisyncoccota bacterium
CATCGGCGGTTAATAGTTCATCAATCAGATCACTAGGCCATCTTTTTATGGCCGGGGCGATGATCACTTGATGATCACCTTTTTCAAGAACCGGGACCACCATCTTAAACATATTGCTCGGCCCCACATCCGTCGCTGCCATTCCTATCCGCATGACAAACCTCTTTCTGTCCGCTAACTGGACTCTAAAAGAAACGACCCTATCAAGGTACTATCTTTTAAGATGGTAATTCATTCATTAAAATAAGTCAAATATTTTCAATTTATTTCCACCGGCGGCGGAAAGGACGAGGGACGGCCAAACGAGCGGCTACCTGACGGTCGTTGGCTAGATCGGAATGACGGCACGGACCGATAAAACCCAATTCCCGAATGTAATCATAACGCACTTTGCCCAACCCGAATAAAGATTGCAGGGCGTAACAAGTGGTAATCCGCCGGTCAACGATAGCTGAGATTGGCCGACCATCTCTCGCGTGTAAAATTTGGTAGATGAAATCAAAATCACAGCTGATGGTTTTATCCGAATGAGTTTTGGGATTAGGACCGTCAATGAAGATAAAATCATAGGCGCGCGGCGGCACATCGCGATAGCGCAGGCCGCGGATAAACATAAAACTATCTTCCACTGTCGGACTAAATTTAATTTCCACATAGGGAGCTAAAGTCGCCGGCAAAAGTTTCCGGGCGAGCGTGTAAAATTCTGACAGTTCTTCCATTGAAATTAAATGACCCTTAACACCGCCAATCTGTTCATTTTCCCGCAGGGCTTGACCGAGGATGATTGTTGACACACCGGTGCCGCATTCCAAAATCTCGCGCGGCCGATGATGGCGAACATAATTGTACAATTCCAAATAATCGCTGTAGGCGCAGCCGGAGGAACGGGTCGCCACCGAATATGATTCCAGTAACGGCCAGAGCGCTTGATTTTTTTTCAGGATTTTTTTAGCGCGAGTTTGCAAATAGCGCCACCACCAACGCGATAAACGACAACGCCAGCGCTTAACGAAGGAGATGATCATGGAACTTTTTTTGACGGTAAAGCGGGACGGTGGCTAAAATCTTTACAATTTCCTGACTGGAATTTGGTTTATAGTAATAATGATCGGGTTTATAACGCCCGATTTTTAATTGCTGGCGAATCGCTTGAATAATGGCTTGACGATTATGTCCGACATCATGAACATGCCCGCCTCGATAGCGGCCGTTCTGCCGCGTGCCGATGTTAACCACCGGCACACCGAGGAAAGAGGCCTCTTTTAAGCCGGCTGACGAATTGCCGATCAGGCAGGCAGATTTCTTGAGTAAGCCGATAAATTGTTCCGCCGGCAAATATTTGAGAAAACGAATATGGGTTGGTTGATGTTTTTCCCGAAAGGCGCGGATACCCTTGGAAATGTCGTCCGTGCCGGCGTCGGCGTTAGGCCAAAACCAAATGGTCGGTAAGCCGAGTGCGCCGATTGCTTTCAAGGTTTCTTCAATCTGCCGACGGGCTTGTTCTATCTCCGTCGTCACCGGATGTTGCATCACCGTCAAGAATTGTTTTTTAATGTCAATCGCGTCTCCCACGCCCAAATAATTGATAAATTGGTTTGAAACCTTAAAAGAATTTTTCTCCACCAATTCAATTTCCGGTGCGCCGACATAAAAAACATAATCCGGCGGCTCCCCCATCTGAATAATCCGGCGGCGGGCTTCCAGAGTTGAAGCGAAATGAATGTGCGCCAACTTGGTCACGGCATGACGCACGCTTTCATCAATCGTGCCGGTCACATCGCCGCCTTCTAGGTGGGCAACAGGAATGTTCATATAAACGGCGGCCATCGCGATCGGCAAAATTTCATAACGATCACCGCGCACGACGACCAAGTCAGGATGCAAGTTTTCAAGGACGGTGGTAAATTCAAGCGCCGCCAGCCCAGCCGTTTTGGCCATGGCGGCGGTCGTCCCGCCGCCTAAATTTATTAAGATTCTGGCGGCCACTTCATAACCATCGGTTGTTAAAGACGATTCCACATTACCATACGGTTCAATGATCGCCGAGCCGCCCACGACAATCTGCAATGCCAAATCGCGATGGGCTTCCAGCGCTGCCAGCAATAACTTACTCCGCGAGTAATGGACATTGCTGGTGATGACAAAACAAATTTTTCTTTTTGATCGAGACATCGGATAAACCATTAAGATAACTCACTTCTTATTTTTCGTCAATGAAAAAGCAATCCTTATTTTGTATGATTAAAGTAAAAAGATCTGGTTATAATTAATCTATCTGGCTTCTTCTCAATTGATTCAGTCGGCACCAATCGATTTTTCATCAATTCTTGTTCAGTAAAATATTTGGCACTCGGCACAGCCAAATAGGAGGATTTGAGGCCATAACGGACTTGTTCTGGACTAATAACGGTTTTTATCGTATCAATAATTTCCACTTGATTTTTTTGGTAAGTTATCCGGCGTTCAAATCGTAGTGAGGTTTGCTTACGATAACTAATCATCCGTGGGCGCAAAAATCGCTTCACCGCTTTTTGGACGAAGCTAAAGCGGCCAAACAGTAGTTGGAAAGATTTGAAGACAACAGCCATCGGTGTTTTCATTAATGGTTCGTTAATTGGCTTGAAGGCGCCAGAAACCGTGATAGAATTTCCACCAAAACTAACTTCGTTCTGTGGATCAAGTAGCCCACTAGACAAACACCGGCCGTGCCAAGCGAGCTCCAACCCGCTGTCATAATAAACCCGACCCCCGACATATAATCGGAATGAGCCGCCCTTTTGTCCACTAGCCACCAGAAAATAGCGCTCATTGGCCACTCGAAAAAACGCACTGTCAGGAAAATAATCTTTACCAAGAGACAACACTATTTTTTGCGGTGTCACCTCCAACCCGGTCCCTAGCCAGTTGTATAAAATATAACAAAGATAACGGTCGTCTAAGTTAGCTGGCTTGATTGCCCCAAAATAAGGCAGGGCCGTGGAGGGAACGAGATACTCGGTATTGCGAGACATATATTCGCCACCAGCAGTTTGGTCTGGGTTGATAAACGCTCCAACAAAAGCTTTGGCTTTCAAGATCGCGGTGGTGGTTGATGTTGATCCAGTCAATTTTTGGTACTTCTCAAGATAACTTATAGCGAGTGATAGATAGCCAATATCGGGACCGCCATATTCTCTCCACCAACCCTCGCGATTTTGCTCGGCTAGTAATCGTTGTTCGAGTTTCTGAGCCGCGACCGCAAAAGTTTGGTTGCCGGTCACCTCGGCCGCGGCAGCCAAAGCAAAGGCCGCCCCGGCCACTTGATTCATCACGGTTGATTCCTCGGCTCGCACCAACCAACGCGCGGTGCGCTTGATCGTCTCCCCGACCAGGGACAACTCCGGAACGACTATCTGGTTTGTCTTTAAAGTAATAATGGTTTGGCTAAGAGCGGCAGTCAAAAAAGCCGTGCCAACATAAGATCCCTCATGAAGATACCACTCGTCAAAAGACCCGTCCGGTCGTTGAATAGTGGCCGTGAAGCGAAGAGCGGCGCGAAGCCATTCTAAAATCTGATTATCCCGATAATACCCATTGCCGGCAAAATCATTGGTATACAAAAGAGCCAAAGTTAAAACCGCTTCTTGGTAACGACAACAACTGATATCGTTGGTCCGGTAATGCCAATAAGCGCGATCAAAAGAACCGTAGGAAACGGAGCCGGGATTACGGTTTAATTGGCCGAGCAAGCGGGGTATTTGGTCAAGAGTTGAAGCGAGAAAAGGATTAAGGGAAATCATCGTTCAAAGGTTTCCCTTATCTCATATAATTTTTTCGCACCCGATTCTTGTCTGATTAAAAGCTCGCCCAAAAAACCGGAGAAGAAAAACTGGAGTCCGACCACCATCAACAGCACCCCCAAGAGCAGAAGCGGACGGTTGCCAATAAGTTCGCCCAAATACAACCTGACCCAACTTAAATAAAGCAAAGTGGCAAAACCAGCGCCAGATAAGAAAAATCCGGCTAGACCAAACAAATGCATCGGCCGGTCCATAAACCTGTTCAACAGAATCAGACTGACAAAGTCAAAAAAACTTTTGAAAAATCGGCGGGAGTTGCCGTATTTGGAAACGCCAAAAGTCCGTGGCCGATGATGAACCGGTATTTCACCGATTCGAAAACCGTGAGTGGCCGCCAGAGCCGGAATATAACGATGCATATCGCCAAACAAATGGATGGTGGTAGCGACTTCGCGGCGGTACAATTTGTAACCGCAATTCATGTCGTGTATTTTCACTCTCGTAAAAAAAGCGGTAACGACATTGGCCGCCTTGGAAACGAGGCGTTTGGACCAAGAATCTTTTCGGGCTTGTTTCCAACCACAAACCAAATCCCAATTCGCCGTTTCCATCAATCGTAAAAAATTAGGAATTTCCGCCGGGTCATCCTGTAGATCTCCGTCAATGGTAAAAATATATTCGCCCTGCGCAAGACGAAAACCAGCCTGGAGCGCTTGCGACTTGCCAAAATTCCTGGTAAAAGAAACAATCCGCGCCGGGGAAAGCTTTTTTAGTTCGGCCAAAGTGGCGTCGGTGGAGCCGTCGTCAATAAAAATAATTTCAAACGGTCGGCCGAGGCGGCGGAGAACGCTCACTAATTCTCCGTGGAGAATCGCCACGCTTCGCACCTCGTTAAAAACCGGAATAACAATAGAAAGTTGTGGTTTTGGTTCAGATATAGGCATAATCAAGTGATTTCAAAATAATTAAACAAAATATACCGGCCGATAAAGGTGCTGCCGATCACCAATGTTGTGGCCAAGAGAGTTGGCACGTCCAAAAAATCAATCAGGAGCCAAAGGGCGATAATATTGATTACCGAAATCAAAATACTAATCCAAAAATAATTAAAAAAACGGCGGCTGGCAAATTGCGAAAGTAATTTTTGAATCATTTTTTAATAAGTAGGCGACGATAAATCTCCATCACGCCACTACCACGCGTTTCTTTGCGCGGGTAAACTCCGGCAATCTGTCCCACTAATTCATAACGCTCGGCGAGAATCGCCTCAACTTCGGCCACCATTGTCGTCGTTCCCCGCTCTCCAGCAATCGGTTCCAGCCGAGCCCGCCGGGCGTCTTTTTGGGCGACGAACAGGTCGGCGTCTGTTTTAAGCCAATGTAAAAACATCTCCGTATTATATCGCGCGAAACGCTTAAGTAACTCGCGGTTGGTGCTACTAGAATAAGTGTCGTGGCGATTAATCCGCTCTGGAACCATCAAACGACCGGCTAGAAAAACCTGGTCTGGATTATCAATGGTCAAAACTAGATCGTCGGGACTGGTCAGCGAAGCCAAATATTCACCCCCACGCCTAATCCGGACCAAATCGCTGTCTTGGTAATTCCAACGATTGAAAAAGATGATATCGTTCCCAGAAATCGCCACCGAAATCGGCGTCAAAGCGAAGACGGAGATTAACACGGTGGCGTAGATTGAACGCAGATTTTCCCGATAAAGGAAGGGGAGCAAGAAACTAATGGCCAAAACCAAAAAGGGGGCAAAGTAGAGTGAATATATTTTATGCTGAAGCGGCCCAAGAAAAAAGTGGGTGAGGAAAATGACGACGACTGAGACGATCAGAAAAATTAACTCCGCCTGTTCCCGCCACAGGATTCTGATTTTCCCCCAGTAACGGCAAAATAAGGAAATAATCCCGGCTAAAAATAAAACGAAAAAAGGGTAGTAAGTGGTGAGCACATTGAATAACAATTTAAACCGGCTCTCGCTGAAAAGTGAAACGAAAAAGGTCCCGTTTGACGCCCCCACTCCGCCTGACAATTGAAAGAAGGGCAATGGTAAAGCGGTGGCTAGAGGACCAAACATCACCAAAATCACCGAAGCGGCGTATTCCCAATCAATCAACGCGTAGGGCGACCAACCGAGACCCGAAACTACGATTGAAGCAAATAAAGAAAGCAGGAAATTTTTAAACCGGCCGGTTTTGAGCCAAATGAACAACCACCATAAAACCAAAACCGGGAGAAGGTTGTAGCGGACCAGCGCCGCCAGGGCCATTGCCGCCGAGGACAAAATAATCCGCCACCGCAACGACTGGCGGTCCAGAGACCAGAACCAAAGCGACAGAACCAAGAAAAAAGCGATTAATGAATAGGGTGTACCAGCGACATATTTGCCGATAAGGTAGGGGTGGAAAACCAGAAAAGCAACGCCGATTAATCCGAGCCATCGGCCGCTCCGCCGGCGGAGTAAATCAAAAACCAAGGCCAATAAACCGAACAAAAATAAAATAGAGAGAACTCGTGGGGCCAAGACGCTAGGGCCGAACAGCCATTGCCACAAAACTTGCGAGTAAAAACCGATCGGGCCGTACTTTAGCGCGAAATCTTGGAAGGGGAAAGCCAAATCTTCGGCGGTAAGCCAGGCTTTGTAGGCGTGGTCGGTCTCGTCAAACCAGGTGTCGGAAAACACCAAATAATAACTGACGAGCGCCATTAAGAACAAGCCGGTTAGCAAAGCGCAAACCAAAAATTGGTGCCGCTTGAGCCAGATCATTTAAAACGCATCTTAACACACTTGTTACCTTATCTCAATCTTTTCTCCCCCACCAAGAAGTGCGCTTGGGCGACGAGCGGATTGGTTTTAAATGGGTAAGACATAAAGAGCGAGCGGAGGCGGAGCTGGGCGCGGCGGAGGGCAGTGATAAAGCGGTCAAAGCGAAGACTGACCGGCACCCAAATCGGGAACGGACAAACATAAACAGTTTTTACTCGGCTCAAACCGACCCTTTCAGCCAATTGGGCAAAATCAGTCGCCGACAAATCGTTGCGATAATAATCTTTTTTAATATTGTCTTGGTGGCGACCAAAGATCTTTTTGAAAAAACGCATTATCGTGTTTAGCGACTGGATGGAAATTTTTTTCGGAATATTCAAAGAAATCATCACTCCACCGGGGCGGAGAAGACGGTATTGTTCAGCGAATAATTTCAAGACTTCGGTGGATTCAAAATGTTCGGCCAGGCCGATGGAGACAACGGCGTCAAACGACGAATCGGGAAATGGGGTGGCGCGCGCATCGCTGACGACAAATTCCGCCGACAGTTCCAGTTGCCGAAAATTATCGCGCGCCAAGTCAATCGCCGACGGTTCATTGTCCAACAAGGTCAGCCGGAGACCGAGATATTTCGCCAAATAAGAAGCGATTGTTCCCCGACCGCAACCAATCTCTAAAACCTTTTGCGCCCGAGTCTGTTTTAAGATTCGTTCAATGAACAAAAAATAATAGTAAAGATTAAGCTGGCGTTGGGTCCGCGGCCGTTCGCCCGGTTCAACAAAGAGAGATCGTTCGTCCACTGCCGCTTGATTGACTTTAATCTCTCGCCATTTGTCGCCAAAGGTTTGATTGGTCATTAGAGAGACGAAATTACTTCGGCAATCCGTTGGCCGGCCTGACCGTCCACTTGGTAACACATCCGATCGCGTGCCCGGGCCCGATTGGCTCGCCGATAAGCCGGGTTAACCAGATAGCGATTGATGGCCGAAACCAGCTCCGTCTCAGATTTGACCAAATCAACGGCCTCCTCCGTCAAAATGGGAGCATAGACATCAAAGGCATAAAGCAGAGAGGAGACATCTCGACCTTGTCCGTCGTAAAAACTTCGATAGGCGGTATTGATTATCGGTTTATCGAAACACAACGCGTCCAAGACCAAGGTGGAGCAAAGAGAAATAACCACATCGGCATGGTGCATGGTGTTGACAAACATAACCGTCTCGGCCACGCTTGGATCCCAACCGTCTCGGAAAAAATCGGAGGGGGTATAATTTTTGTCTACAAACACCGTTCGACCATCGGCTAAATGGTCAAAACGACGGGCCGCCAAGTCCGAAAAATGCGGCCGGATAATTAAATTAGCCGGGGTGACCAGTTTGTTTTCCCGCACGGCGGCAATGATTGTTTGGGCCACACTGCCGTCATCGGGAGTCCATTTGCCGCTGGAGCCCCAAAAAATGATTTTGCGTTTGGGATCAAGGCCGGTCCGCCGACAAAATTCCTCCCGGGTCAGTAAAATTTCCGGTCGGCGATACCAATCAAATTGCGGAAAGCCGGTGACTCTCACCCGTTCGGCGGGTAAATTTTGAACCTGAATGGCCTGCCGGCGCATTTCTGGATTTTGAACAATCAACAGATCGGGGGTGTGGCGATACAGTTTAGCGTTAACATTATCCCAACCCCGGGGCATAGCCGCTGTTTTAATCCTTCGATAACGCGCCTCTTTTAAAAACTCCTGATCAAAACTGGTGATAATTGAGGTA
>DATECC010000067.1:0-3592 GCA_036516635.1 Minisyncoccota bacterium
ACGCCATTCAAGGCTATATTGAATCAATGAGGAAAAATGAGGAGCCGGTGCCTTCGGATGAAGAAAATTTTGTGAGTTTAATTTCCCTTCCCGCGAATGTAAAAATTCGCCATGCCTAAACTGCCGAATCTTACCCCCAAAAAAGTTTTAACAATCCTTGAAGATTATGGTTTCGTGATAGATCACATTACGGGAAGTCATTACATTCTGTACAATTCAAATAATCAAAAGAGGGTAACGCTTCCTTTTCACTCGAGGAATTTGCCAAAAGGCACCTTGTTGTCAATCATAAAATCAGCCGGATTATCAAAACAGGATTTGACATCATGAAAATCTTTTTGGCCGCGGACCATGCGGGGTTTGAGTTGAAGGAAAAAATCAAAGTTTTTTTGCGCGGGTTGGGACACGAGGTGGCCGACGAGGGCGCCTTTGAATTTAACCCCGCTGATGATTACCCCGATTTTATTGAGATCGTGGCCAAAATGGTGGCGAGCGACCCGGACAGTCGGGGAATTATTTTTGGCGGTTCGGGGCAAGGTGAAGCGGCCTGCGCCAACCGGTTTAAGCATGTTCGCGCGGCGGTTTATTACGGCCAGCCTCAGGCCGGCGAATTGAATATAATTAAATTGTCGCGTGAACACAACAACGCCAATGTTTTATCCGTCGCCGCTCGTTTTGTCGGTGAAGCCGCGGCCAAAGAAGCAATTAAATTATGGTTGGACACTCCGTTTTCAGGTGAAGATCGTCATATCCGGCGGATTGCCAAATTAGATTACAATTTAAAAACGGATCCGGAATTTTGAACTATGGCCGAAATCATCCCGGCAATTATTGGCCAAAACTTTACCGAAGTCGCGAATAAAATCCGTTTAATCGAGGCCGCCGCTCAGTGGGTACATTTGGATATTATGGACGGCACTTTTACTGCCGCCGCCAGTTGGCCGGCCGCGGCGGCCGATCAGGCCCCAGCCGATTTAGAATCCTTAGACGGTCAAATTAAAATTGAGTGTCATCTGATGGTCAGAGCGCCGGAAAAAATTTTGCCGGCCTGGGTCAAAACGGTAGACCGGGTCCTGATTCACCTTGAAACCACCGATCGGCTGGCGGAAATTGCCGCGACTCTCGCCAACCTGCCGGTTGAACTCGGAATCGCGCTCAGTTTGGAAACACCGCTTTCTAAAATTGATCCGTTTCTTCAGCGCGTGTGTGTTGTCCATTTAATGAGCATCGCCAAGATCGGCGAGCACGGTCAACCGTTTGCCACACCGGTGCTGGAAAAAATTAAACACTTACGCGCCGCCCGACCTGATGTTACAATTCAAGTTGACGGCGGAATCAATCTGCAGACCGCGCCGCTCGCCGCCGCCGCCGGCGCGGACAATCTCGTCGTCGGTTCCGCCATTTGGCAGACCCCTGATCCCATTTCTGCCCTTCAGGCTTTTCAATCCCTCCTACCTAAAAGTTAATGAAGCTACAACTTAACGAAGTTAATTAAAATGCACTTGCACGACGCCAAAATAAAATTTCTGGAACAAACGGCCAATCAAATTCGGCAATCAATCGTTGAAATGCTGATTGAGGCCGGTTCCGGCCACACCGCCGGACCGCTGGGGATGGCTGATATTTTTACCGCGCTCTATTTTCATTTATTAAAACATGATCCGAAAAATCCGTTGTGGCCTGAACGCGATCGCCTGATTTTGTCCAACGGCCACATTTGTCCGGTGTTGTATACCACTCTGGCGCACGCGGGGTATTTTTCGCTGACCGAGCTGAAAACAATGCGCCGGTTCGGTTCGCGTCTGCAAGGCCACCCGCACCGCGAATGGTTGCCGTTTTTGGAAACAAGTTCCGGCCCGCTCGGGTCCGGCTTGTCACAAGCTGTCGGGATGGCGCTGGCGGAAAAAATTGATCATGGCCGCGCTTCCAGTAAATTTTTTTATTGTTTAATGTCTGATGGCGAACTGGACGCCGGTAATGCTTGGGAAGCGATTATGCTCGCCGGCCGCGAGGGTTTTCATAATTTAATCGCGATTATTGATCGCAACAACATTCAGATTGACGGTTTTACGGAGGAGGTTTTGCCGCTGGAACCGTTACGCACTAAATTTGAAGCGTTTAATTGGCATACGATTGAAATTGATGGACATAATTTTGAAGAGATCAACGCTGCCGTCGGCGAAGCCAAGGCCGTTTTTGACAAACCGACGGTAATCATCGCTCACACCGTTCCCGGCAAAGGCGTCGGCGCCTTTGAACGCCGTTACGAATGGCACGGCAAACCGCCGACTAAAAAAGAAGGCGCGGCGGCGATCAACGAGCTCCGCACTCTTTGGGGCCGCATCCACAGTGAACATGAGTAAAAATTAAAATTTATAATATGCTCAACCCCACCCAAAAACTGAATCCTCAACTTTTTGATCTGAATGTGGAACAGGTGCCGATTCGGAAAGGTTTCGGCGAAGGCTTGGTGTTCGCGGCCGAGAAAGACGAACGCGTGGTGGGCTTGTGCGCCGATCTGACCGAATCCACGCAAATGCATTTGTTCAAAAATAAATTTCCGAACCGGTTTATTGAACTCGGTGTCGCCGAACAAAATTTGGCGGCCGTCGCCGCCGGTCTGGCGGCAATGGGCAAAATTCCGTTTCTGGCCTCCTACGCAATGTTTTCTCCCGGCCGGAATTGGGAGCAGATTCGAACGACGATCTGTTTCAACAATCAAAATATCAAAATCATCGGTTCGCACGCCGGCGTCTCGGTCGGTCCAGATGGCGGCACTCATCAGGCGCTTGAGGACATCGCGCTGACGCGCGTCATTCCACGATTGGCGGTCGTGGTGCCGGCCGATGCGTTGGAGGCAAAAAAGGCCACACTAGCGCTGGCCCGGTATTCCGGCCCGGCTTATCTGCGTTTAACTAGAGAAAAAACAACGATTCTGACGACTGATGATTCGCCGTTTGAAATTGGTCGGGTTAATGTCTTGATTGATCCGATTGCTCCGGATGTCGCCATCATCGCCTGCGGCGCGCTGGTTTATAACGCGCTCTTGGCGGCCAAACAATTGTTGAAAGAAAAAATTGAAGCGATCGTTATAAATAATCACACGATTAAACCGCTTGATACCGCGACAATTTTGAAGCAGGTCCAGCGCGCGCGGGCGGTGGTCACGGTTGAGGAGCACCAACAGGCCGGCGGTCTGGGCGGGGCGATCGCGGAATTATTGGCGGCCAAGTGGCCGACACCGATTGAATTTATCGGGGTGGCCGATCAATTCGGCCAATCCGGCTCCGCCGCCGAGTTGCTTGAACATTACAATTTAGGGACAATGGCGATTATGACGGCAGTAAAAAAAGTTCTTCAACGAAAAACGCAAAACTAAATTCACTAACTGAATTTACTAAATAAATCAAATGAGCAAAATTCTTAAAAACAGTTTTAAAAACAAGTAGTCAATTTATATTTGTCAAGCGCAAGCAATCGGCCGCTTTTGCTATACTGAAAAAATTATGCCGAAATTAAACAGCTATTTTCCCCAAAAAATTGAGAAAAAATGGCAGAAAATTTGGGCCAAAAAAAATCTCCATCGGGCCAA
>DATECC010000068.1:0-6252 GCA_036516635.1 Minisyncoccota bacterium
GGCGGCGGCCGCAGCCGCGGCGGCGACTAAACTTGAGAGCGCCGGCTGGCAGAAAAATTCGGAGACGAATCTCTGGGAACAAAAAACCAAAACGGAAACGACTGTTTTGGCTTTCACTTTGAGCACCTCGGATCTGCCGGAATTGAAAACCGCCGCCGGCCAATTGAAAAAAATTTGGGAGCAATTTGGCGCCCGGGTGGAGGTAAAAATTTTTGAAGCCGGCGCCCTCAATCAAAATGTCATCCGGCCGCGCGAATACGAAGCGTTGCTTTTCGGCGAAGTCGTCAACCGGCCGGCCGACTTATATTCATTTTGGCACTCCAGTCAACGGTTGGATCCGGGATTGAATGTGGCGCTTTACACCAATACTAAAGTTGATAAACTATTGGAAAAGGAGGCGTATGTTGCGGCGGCGGTAGAAATCGTCAGGGAAACGCCGGCCGTTTTTTTGTACTCGCCGGACTTTCTTTACCTGTTGCCTGAAACGATCAAAGGGGTGGCCCTAAATCTGGTAAACACGCCCGCCGACCGTTTCTTAAACATTAATCAATGGTTTATCAACACCGAAAAAATATGGCCCATTTTCCGCTAAAGTTTAATCAGCGGCCGCCAGTGCGGAGTCCGGCGCCTAAAAAATTGCCGGCGCTAGCGGTGGGCAACATCCGGATTATTACTTTGGGTGGCGTGGAGGAAATTGGCAAAAATTGCACGGCGATTGAAATCGGCCAGGACATCATTGTGATTGATATCGGTTTGGCTTTTCCGACCGACCAAACGCCGGGGGTGGATTACATCATTCCCGACATTACTTATCTGGAAGAAAATAAAGACCGCGTCCGCGGGGTAATCATCACTCACGGCCACCTGGATCACACTGGCGGTATTCCCTATGTGATGTCGCGGATCGGCAATCCGCCGTTGTACACGCGCAATTTGACTTCACTATTCATCAAAAAACGGATGGATGAATTTCCGCATTTGCCAGCGCTGAATCTGATCGTCGTGGAGAATGAAACCAAATTAAAATTAGGCCAGCAAACGATCCGTTTTTTCGGCGTCACGCACACGATTCCGGATTCGTTCGGCGTCATTATTGAAACGCCCGACGGTCTGATTGTCACTCCCGGCGATTTTAAACTGGATCTGGAAAAAGTTGACGGCGCGCCGACGGCCGAAGAGGAAGAGCGTTATCGGATTTTTGATCGGGAAAAAACTTTACTCCTGATGTCCGATTCCACCAACATTGAAAACCCGGGATTTTCCATTCCCGAACGCGAGACCCATAAGAATATTGAACAGATCATCAAAAACATTAAGGGCCGTTTGTTTATCGGGACTTTCGCTTCCCAACTGGAGCGGATGATTAAAATTATCGGCTTCGCCGAAAAATACAGCCGGAAAATCGTCATTGAGGGCCGGAGTATGAAAACCAATGTGGAAGTCGCTGAACTGGCCGGTCTGCTGACCGTTAAAAAAGGAACGATTATCGCCGCCCAAGACATTGACAATTATCCGAACGATAAAGTGATGATTTTGGCGACCGGCGCCCAAGGCGAGGAATTCGCCGCCCTGATGCGCATCGCCACCAAAACTCACAAATATCTCCGGTTCAAAAAAGGCGACACGGTCCTGTTATCTTCATCTATCGTCCCGGGCAATGAAATTACGGTTCAGAGATTAAAAGACAACATCGCGCGCCAGCGGGCGAACATCATCAGTTACCGCACATCGGAAGTTTACATTCACTCGTCCGGCCACGGCAATCGCGGCGACATTGAATGGTTGCATCGGAAAATCAAACCGAAATTTTTCATTCCGATTCACGGCTGGCATCATAAATTGCGTCAACATGAGGAATTGGCGATTTCGCTTGGAATGCCGGAAAAAAATATCGTCGTGCCGGACAATGGGATGATCATTGAAATCACTGCCGGCGGAGAAAAGATCGCCGCGCTCAAAGAAACCGCCTCCAGTAAAGTGGTGATGGTAGACGGCAGCGGCAACAGCGATGTCAAAGAGATCGTCATCCGCGACCGGATGATGCTCGCCCAAGAAGGGATTTTCGTGATCATCGCGATCGTCAATGTCAAAACCGGTCGGGTCATTAAATCGCCGGATATTATTTCGCGCGGTTTCGTTTATCTCAAGGAATCGCAGGATTTGCTGCGGCAAACCAGAATGATGGCTAAGCATAAAATTGAAGAGGTGACCAATCGGATGCATCCGATTAATTTTGATTATGTTAAAAATCTGCTCCGTGACGAGATCGGTAAATATCTGTTCCAAAAGACCCATCACCGGCCGCTCGTCCTGCCGGTGTTGATTGAGGTGTAGATTTTCCCCGCCGACCTTGACTAAAAAATGAATAAATGCTAGCTTAGGTGAAGACTCGGAAGTGTTTCCGGGCGACGAAAGCTCTTTGAGGGGAATGCGAGTATGGGTAGGAAGAATGCTGGTTTGTTGACGGTTGGGATTTTGTTGTTTGCGGGGTTACTCTGTAGCGCCAATCCAGTGGAAACGGATAGGGGCAATCCATTCTCAATCATCTGGAAGGCGATTCGCGCCCTGCGGGCCGAATTGTCCGATCTTAGCGACACTGTTACCGAGATTGAGTTGACCCCCGGACCAGAGGGGCCACAAGGACCACAGGGAGAACAAGGCCCAGAAGGATTGCAGGGTGAGCAAGGCGAAATTGGACCAATGGGGCTTCAAGGAGAGCAAGGAATTCAAGGCGAGGTCGGAGCGAAAGGAGATCAGGGAGACATCGGCGAACGCGGTCCTGCGGGTTCGAATGGAACAGGTCTCCATCTCTACGATGGGAATGGGCTTGATCTTGGGGTACTCGTTAGTATTGGGGATGTCGCAAATTTAAGACGCCTAGTCTCTTATTTGCCTGTTCAGCCGGTGATATGATAAGATAAAGTCACTATGTCTCGACTACAAAAATTTATTGAAAAACAGTTGTTGCTGGCCGAATATAAATACGATGAATCAGTCAACCAATGGGTTGGCTGGCTTCCTCGTTTTCGAGGTGTTTATAGTCAAGGTAAAAATATTGAGGTTGTTCGTAGTGAGTTGGCAGAAATTCTCGAGGAGCAAATATTTCTGTCTGTGAAAGACCGCAAACCAGTTAGAGGTTTTTCTTTAAGATTGCCTGTTAATGCCTAGGCCAATCAGTCGTTTGGTTTTGATCCGTAAACTTAAGAAGCTTGGTTTCGTCGGTCCATACTCTGGTGGAAAACACGAATTTATGGAAAAGGGTAATTTGCGGTTGGCCATTCCTAATCCTCATCGCGGCGATATTGGGGTTAAGTTAATGGGGATTATTTTGAAACAAATTGATTTGTTGCCTGAAGATTTCGACGCGCTTTAATATGACTCGCCACATCTTCTTCGCCGGTTTCTGGCTGGCCTTCAGCGCCGCGCTGGCTTATTATGTCAACTCGTCATTTTTGAGCCAACTCGTCGGCGCTCGGCGGCTCGGTTTGGTTTATGTCGCCGCCGCGGTAGTCGGCGGCGGTTTAATTTTGGCTTTGACTCATTGCCGCTGGCTGGAAAATCTCTGCTGGCGCCGCTTGAGCCGCGGGCTCGGACTGATCCTGGCCGGCAGTTATCTCGGTCTGAGTTTTATCAATTTGCCGGTCATTCAGTTGGCGTTGTTTATTTTTATTTACGTGGCGATCATTGGTCTGGGTTTTCTGCTGGATCTGGCTTTGGAACAATCGTCGCGCAACGCGTCAACCGGCCGCATTCGCGGCGGTTATTTGACCGTCATCAACGCCGCTATTTTGCTCGCCCCATTCGCCAGCGGCGTCACTCTTGGCTATTTCCAAGATTTTCGCTTTATTTATTTCCTTTGCTTCATTGCCGTCTGGCCACTACTTTACCAATTGTTCTTTAAGCTTAAACCGCGAACTTGGCCGTCGGCCAGTTTTAATCTTTACCAAAAATTGACCGATCGTAATCTACGACGGATTTTGAAATTGGATTTTTTGCTGAACTTATTTTATTTCGTGATGGTGATTTACCTGCCGCTCTATCTGCACAGCGCGATCGGTTTTTCCTGGGAAAAAATCGGTCTGATTTTCACGCTGATGCTGATTCCTTTCGTGTTGATTGAATATCCGCTCGGCTGGCTGGCGGATAAACGGTGGGGCGAAAAAGAAATTTTGACGGCTGGATTAATAATCACCAGCTTCGCCACTTTGCCCATTGCTTGGCTAACATCTAATAACTGGCTCATCTGGGCAGGCCTGCTTTTCCTGACACGCGTCGGCGCCAGTGCTTGGGAAACAATGAAAGAAACTTATTTATTCAAACATGTGAATGCGGGCGACATTGGTGTGATTGGCCTTTCGCGCCTGACGGCGCCCAGTTCTTATCTCATCGGCGCTCTCATCACTTTCTTCTTACTCAAAATCATTCCCCTGCCGCACCTCTTTACCATCTTGGCGTTACTGACTCTGGGCGGCACTTTTATCAGTCGCCGGTTGGTGGATACGAAATGAATTAAAATCTCTTACAATATTAACGACCGTGAATTTATTGAAAGATTTTAATTTATGATAACTTTCTTCCCATCAAACGCCACAAGGTGCAGGCCTCGCAGCTCGGCTGGCTACAGCCGCGGTGGAAAAATTTGCCAGCGCGGATTTCGGCCGCTGTTTTTTCCACCAACTCTTTCAATTCCGCTACGGCGTCAACAGTTAATTCAAAGCGTTCTTTTTTATATTCGCCCTTAAGATTCGGTTCAACAAAGTCCAGCTCGCCGCTGACGGCGCGATATTTCCCGCGATCATAATGATCCAGAAGTAAACGGTAAAAAACGAGCTGGCGCCAATAATCACCGGTGGAATTTTTATTCTGTCCCAAAATTTCGCGGCGGGATTTCGGTTGGCCGGTTTTATAATCCACCACCCGCACTTCCCGCCCGCCGGCGCTCAAGAATTCAATTTTATCAATTTGCCCCGTCAACCGCAGTTCCGGTTTTAAAAAAATGCCCCGGATTTTAAATTCGTTCATCATGGCGCGCGGCCAACGCGGATGATAAGTCTTAAAAAAGCCCGTCAGCGCCCGCTGCCCCTTGGTTAAAATTTCCGTTTGGTCGGCGGTCGCCAGCGGTTGGCGCGCCAGGGCGCGGCCGAAGGCCGCGACGAGTGTTCGAAGCGAAACCTTGTCGGCGCGGGCGTAGCGGTCAAAAAAAACTTTCAACGCCTCGTGCACCGCCACGCCGTAGAGCAGCGCCCGGCTTTGCACCTTAGTCACGCGCAGGAGATTATTGAAAAAATATTTGAGCGGGCAAGCCAGATAATTATTCAGCGCCGTCACCGACAAACCGCGCTCTATAAAAAGCCGATTCAGAAAAATTTTATCGCTCAAACTGACCCCTTGATAAGCGCGCAATTTAAATCGTTTTTCCGGCTTGGTTTCCAGCGATTTTTCAAAATCAGCGGTGCCCGCGGTCTCAATCAAATTTTTACCAATCTCTTCCAAAAACTGGCTCGGCAGGCGGTGCCGGCCCTCATCATCGGTTTGGGCGTAACTGACAGCGACGCCGAACCGGCCGCGCGTCAGCGCGACATAAAATAATTTCCGTTCGGATTCAATCGCCTCCTCGTCAGCCACGGGTAAATTCCGCAGCGGTAAAGTAAAAAAATTAGTCATCCGGCGTTGGCCGAAGTGGCCATCGTAAGCGCGTACGATATAAACATAATCAAATTCCAGTCCCTTAGCCTTATGAGCGGTCAACAACCGCACGCCGGTTTGGGGCAGCGTCTTTTTCAAATTGATGGCGATATGCTGTTCCTCCAACAAATCCAGATAACGGATAAAATCGGCTAGTTTAAAATCGGGTTTAGCTTTCAAAATATTTTTCAGCTCGGCAAAAAACGAGTGGAGCTTTTCCAATTTGTCCGCCGCCGCTTTTTTCTTCAGGAGATACGGCAAGAAACGCGATTCGTCCAGCACGCGGCCGAACAAGTCGGTGAAATTGGCATTGTGCGCCAAGCGGTGCCAATGTTCCAATTTTTGATAGAAGCGAGGAAAACTGGAGCGCAGCAATTCATAAAGCGGCCGTTTGAGTTTTTGACTGTCGGTGATCAAACGCCAGATCGCCAGCGGCGGTAAATTTAAAAAATCCAAATGCAAAACTTGTTTCAGCCAATCGGCGACGCCGAAATAATGAATCGTCCGAAACAACAGAATCAGTTTGCGCAAATCAATGTCGCGAAGAATGTTGGTTTCGGATTCCAC
>DATECC010000069.1:0-13544 GCA_036516635.1 Minisyncoccota bacterium
TTGAATTGGCGCTCTGGCCGCGGCGGATGGAATTGTCAATTAGGGCGTCCACCGCTTCCTGCAAGATTCTTTTTTCATTTCGTAAAATTACTTCTGGCGCGTTCAATTCTTGTAATTTTTTGAGCCGATTATTCCGATTGATCACCCGGCGGTAAAGATCATTAACATCGCTGGTGGCGTGCCGGCCGCCGTCCAACGGCACAATCGGCCGCAGATCCGGCGGAATGACCGGGATGACGGTCAGAAACATTGACTCCGGTCGCAAGCCGGCGTGTTTCATCGCCACCAAAAAGTTGTAGCGGCGCTGGAGGCGCTGCTTTTCGGCGCCGCTGACTTGTTTCAAGTCGGCGGCGATCTTTTTCACCAACTCCTCCAAGTCAACTTGCCGCAAGATTGCGTAGAGCGTCTCGGCGCCGATCCCGGCCTCAAACACCGACGCGTATTTAAGCGACAATCGATGGTAGGCCACTTCGTCTAAAACCTGACCCGGCGCCAGTTGGTTCAATTGCCGCTTGACTTCCACCAAGGTTTCCTTGAGTTTTTCGCGGCTGCGGTCATCTTGTAATGTTTTAACCTTGGCCTTATATTCGCTGTCAATCTCTTTCAAAATTTTTGCCCGTTCAACATCATTGACCTTGGTAATAATGTAACCGGCAAAGTAGACGACTTTTTCCAAATCGTTGACCGACAGATTAAGGACCAGGCCGATCCGCGACGGCACACTGCGCAGAAACCAGATGTGGGCCACCGGACTGGCCAGTTCAATATGCCCCATTCGCTCGCGGCGGACGATGGACCGAGTCACTTCCACGCCGCAACGTTCGCAGATAATATCGCGATAACGAATCCGCCGGTATTTGCCGCAATAACACTCAAAATCTTTTTCTGGTCCGAAAATTCGCTCATCAAACAGCCCGCCGCGTTCCGAGCGGCCGGTCCGATAGTTGATGGTTTCGGCCTTGGTCACCTCGCCGTAGGACCAATCACGAATATCCTGCGGGGTGGCCAGTTTTAGAGAAATGGCGTTAAAGTCGCTCGGCTCCGGTTCGGCGCGGCGCGGGCGCGGTGGACTAATCAACCCGAGTGCTTCGGCTTTAGCGTCATCTAAAATTGATTTTTTAACGTTGATCGACATTTTGGTTTTTAAATTTTCTTTAATTCCACATTCAGCGCCAAACCGCGCAATTCATTCAACATCACATTAAATGATGCCGGCAGGTGCGGTTCACTAATCGGTTCACCTTTAATAATTGAATCGAAGGCCTGCGATCGGCCGACGATGTCATCTGATTTAATGGTCATCATTTCCCGCAGGGTATAAGCGGCGCCGTAGCCTTCCAAAGCCCAGACTTCCATTTCGCCGAAACGTTGGCCGCCGCGCTGGGCTTTGCCGCCCAGCGGCTGTTGGGTGATCAGCGAGTACGGTCCGACCGAGCGCATATGAACTTTATCTTTGACCATATGGTCCAACTTCAGCAGATACATATAACCGATCGCCACTTCCTGATTAAACGGCTCGCCGGTCCGGCCGTCAATCAACTTAACCTTTCCCGATTCCGGAAAACCGGCGTGCTTCAATTCGGTTTTGATTTCCTCCTCGGTGACGCCGGAAAAAGGCGGCGTGATCGCCTGATAACCGAGTGTGTGGGCGGCGAGACCTAGATGAGTTTCAAAAATCTGGCCGAGATTCATCCGGCTCGGCACGCCGAGCGGCGTTAGAATCACATCCACCGGCGTGCCGTCGGCCAAATACGGCATTTCTTCTTCGGGTAAAATTTTGGCGACTACTCCCTTGTTGCCGTGCCGGCCGCACAATTTGTCGCCGACCGACACATTTCGCAATTCGGCGATTTCCACATGGATTCGCTTGGTGATGCCAGATTCCAGTTTATCGCCCCGTTCGCGGGAAAACACCCGAACATCGATTACTTTGCCCTTTTTACCGTTAGGCACCCGCTTGGAGGTGTCCTTAACATCGCGCGCCTTGTCGCCGAAAATGGAACGCAATAAACGCTCTTCGGGCGTCAATTCCGTCTCGCCCTTGGGCGTAATTTTGCCGACTAAAATATCGTTGGGCTGGACTTCAGCGCCGATCCGGACGATGCCGTCCTCATCCAGATTGCTTAATTTGGCCTCGCCGACATTGGGGATGTCCGGCGTGGTGATCTCCGGTCCCAATTTGGTATCGCGGACATTGGTTTTAAATTCTTCAATGTAGATGCTGGAAAAAATATACTGGCGCACCAGACGCTCGGAGATGATAATCGCGTCCTCATAATTGGCGCCGCCCCAAGACATAAAAGCCACCAGTAGATTTTGACCGATGGCCAATTGACCGTCAACGCTAGAAGCAGTGTCGGCCAACAGCTGGCCGCGGATTACTTTTTGCCCTAGGGTGACCGCCGACCGATGATGAAAAACAGTGTTGTCGTTGGTTTTCCGGAAATTGATCAGGTGATAAACTTCCGTTTCGTTGGTCTGATCGTTTTTGACGACGATCTGTCGGCCGTCCACCGCCGTCACCGTCCCGGCCGAACGGGCGATGATTAGGCGGCCGGAATCCTGCACCACGCGGCTTTCCATACCGGTCGCCACCAGAGGAAATTCCGATGCCACGCACGGAATGGCTTGCTTCTGCATATTTGAACCCATCAGCGCGCGGTTGGCATCGTCATGTTCCAGAAACGGAATCAGCGAGGTTCCGACCGAAAACGGTTGGTAGGGTGCCACCTCAATTAAATTGACTTGATCGCGCGGTACAATTATCGGGCGTGTATTGAGCCGCACTTCCACCTGCTCCTCAATCAGATGCCGCTTCTCATCATACGGCACACTGCCGTGGGCAATCGCTTGCGTTTCTTCTTCCAGAGCATTTAAATAAACGATCTCGTTGGTGATTTGACCGTTCTTCACTTTGCGGTAGGGCGTTTCAATGATGCCGAATTCATTGATCCGGGCATAATTGGCGAGATGTAAAATCAAACCGATATTCGGACCTTCCGGCGTGTGAATTGGGCAAATCCGTCCGTAGTGGGAGGTGTGGACATCGCGCACTTCCAAACCGGAACGTTTGCGGGTCAGGCCGCCGGGACCGAGCGCCGAAAGGACCCGCAGGTGTTCAATCTCGCTCAAGAGATTTTTCTGATTCATAAATTGCGACAATTGATTGGTGGTGAAAAATTCTTTGAGGCGCGCTTGCAGCGGTCGCGGACTCAAAAATTGGATCGGCAGAATGGCGCTGGAATCAATCGTGGACATCCGGTCTTGAATATTGCGCTTCATCTGGATCATGCCGATCCGCAATTTTTGTTGCAGCATCTCGCCGACACCGCGCACGCGGCGCAATCCCAGATGATCAATGTCGTCGCCGACCGCGTCTGGCGTATTGCTTAAAGTGATGATGTGACGGATGATCACCACCAAATCATCAAAGGTCAAAGTGCGATTTTCTGATTCCGTTGACGGCGAGTGTTCAAATCGGCGATTGAGCCGGAGGCGGCCGATGGTCGACAAATCGTACTTCTCGCGCGAAAACAGACCGGTGATGAATTCGCGCGCCGGCACGGCGGAAGCCAAATCGGAATCGCGCAGGCGGCGATAAATTTCCAAATACGCCTCATCGGCGGAGGTAGTCATATCGCGCGCCAAGGTTTTTTCCACATAAGGCCGCTCGCTTTTCATTTCCAGTAGGGTCTTAATTTCGTCGTTTGTGACGATGCGACCAGCTGATTCGCCGCGCTTCGGCGCGGCGAGCAGAGCGGCGCGGCTTTCCAGATCGGCAAAAACTTTCAGCAAATAAGAAAAAGGGAATTTACGCTTGCGGTCAATCCGCACCCAGAGGCAATCGTCGGACTCGGTTTCAAATTCCACCCAGGCGCCGTCCGACGGAATAATTTTGGCGCCGAAATATTTCCGGCCGCGGATTTCGTTTTCCGTAAAGAAGACACCGTAACTTCGGGCCAATTGCGGCACCACCACGCGCTCGTTGCCGTTGATGACAAAAGTGCCGTGTTCGGTCATCAGCGGAAAATCGGCCATAAAAATTTCCTGTTCCTTTTCTTGCTTCAACACTTTATTCACGAGCTTCACCCGCACCCGCAACGGCGTGTCGTAGGACAGTTGATTCAAAACGGCGTGATACTCGTCAAGGCGCGGCGGGTCAATGGCAAACCCGAGAAAAGACAGCTCAAACTTTTTTTCCGAATAATCTTTGATCGGCGAAAAGTCGCGGAAGATATCTTTCAGTCCGTCGATCAACAGCCAACGGTAAGAATCCTTCTGGATCTTGATCAGATTGGGTAATTCCAGCAGCGGTTTTTGATATTGGGAAAAATATTTTTTCTCCATTTAGTGCTTTAGTGCTGATGATTAAAAACAATGAAAAAAGACGACGCCGGCCCGCCGGTTCAATTAAGGTATTATATTAACATTAAAAGACGCCTCACCCTCTTAATTTAAGCTTCAAAATATAGGCAAATTAGCGCAACGCAATCAGCCAGTAAATAACAGTAGTCATTCTAATTTACCAGTTAAATTTTGTCAATCTTGTCAATCACCGGCTGTGGATAACGATTTTTAAGTTTTCTTTGTTCGCCAGTCGGCGATTTTCCGGTGATCACCTGAAAGCAGTGGTTTCGGCACGCGGAAATTTTTGCCGCGATGGGTGATCACTGCCGGTCGCGTATAAACTTCCCGGCTTGCGATTCGTTTTTCTTCAATTGATAATTCGTCACCGAGCGCGCCGGGCACTTGCCGCACGACCGCGTCAAACACCGCGAGCGCCGGCAATTCGCCGCCGCTCAAAATGTACGGCCCGACAGACACCTCATCCGCGCCCGGGATCAGCCGGCGCACGCGGGCATCAATCCCCTCGTAACGGCCAGCCACTAAAATCAGACGGCGATAGTGTTTGGCCAACCGCGCCGCCCAAACATTAGTGAAGGGTTTGCCGCCGGCGGACATAATTAGAACTTTGGTTTTTTTTCGGTCTTTACCGCGCGCACCGATTTTTTCTACGGCCCGAACGATCGGCCGAGCGCGGAGCACCATCCCCGGTCCGCCGCCATACGGCCGGTCATCCGCTCTTTTTCCGTCCGAAATAAAATCGCGCAGGTTGTGAACTTTAACGCCGATTAAACCGCGTTTGACCGCCCGACCAACCACCCCCGATTGTAAATAAGGGGTAATCAGTTTGGGAAAAAGCGAGAGAAAGTGGAAAAAAATTTGAACCCTAGGCCTTGAGGTCATCCATCACCTCGTCCACCGAAGCCGCCGCGGAAAAACCGTTGTCCGCGCCGCGCCGGCCCTCGGACCCTTCCGGTTCATTGATCTTTAAATTGACCCGCGCGTTGTTTTTCATCCCGGCGACCCGCAACAAAGTTCTGATTGCTTTGGCGGTATTGCCTTGGCGGCCGATGATTTTACCCATATCTTCCCGATTGAGATCAAGGGTCAGCAAAACGCCCATCTCGTCAACTTTTCTGGCGATTTTTACCTCCTCCGGATGATCGACCAACGCCTTAACGATAAACTCGAGAAATTCCTGATCGGAATGTTTTTCAGCCATAGTGAGAATTTAGAATAAAAAAGAATTCCTAATCCTGACTGTCTGTTCGACCGAACAAACACGATTAGCGTCAATTATACCGCCATCGTCGGTTTAGTCAATTTCGCCGGTTTAGTTTTTCTTTTTGGCAGAACATTGATTTTTGACCCCGGCACAATTTTTTGATCAACTAGTAAATTATGGACGGTGCCGGAAGTTTTAGCGCCGGCGGCCAGCCAATATTTAATCCGCTCTGTTTTAAACTGGCCCTGACCGCGGCGGGTATGGTAAGCACCGACAATTTCCAAAAAACGGCCGCTCTGCGGGCCGCGACGTTTATCGGTCACGACCAGCCGAAAAGCCGGATCGTGTTTCCGCCCCACCCGTTGTAATCTGATCATTAACATCTTTAAGAATCTAGGCATCATACACGATTGACAACAAAAAGCAAATTTGATAAGTTAGAGGGTGGATTGAGCCTTAACAATTAAACCCTTACTAAAGAAGGAGACTGACAATGCAGGTATTTTACGGTTTGGTTTGGTGTTGTGCGGCCGTTATTGGCGAACCAGAGTTCAAGTTTGAAACGGTTCAAGAAATTCAAGGCCGGGTTAACTCGGTTTTGGAAACTGCCGGATCTCTCACCTTCCAGGCGGAGATTGAGAGGTGGATCAAAGACCACGAGATGATCAAATATTTGGCGGATGTCCGGATGGACACAAGCGGTGTTGAGACAAAAGTTTTCAATCTTGCCACCTCGCCGCCGCGTCCGCTAGTGGTGGTCAAGAACGGCGAAACTGTCCGTCTTGATGACGGAAAGGAGAAAATTGAGGGCTGTCTTTACGGTAGCCTGGAAGTGACCTGGATCGGTCCGGTGAATTCCAATTCACCATCGTTTCGCAAACGGATAGGCTCGGGGACGATTGCCGGCACGGAAATTGTTGATGGTCTGACTTGTCTTAAGATTGTCAACGAACGGCAATTATCTTTCGGTACTCAAAAATACCGGCGGTTGGAAATTTACTGCATTGATCCCGAGACCCATTTGGTGCGGCAATGGGTGTCCGAAGAGTATGATTTGCCGCAGAACAAATTGGTGATGAGAACCAGTCGACGATATTCGGCGATGGTCGTCGAACCGGCGGAATCTCACAAACAAACAGAAAGTGGGGTAGACAGATGAAGAAAAACAGTTTGATGGTGGTGTTTGGCGTTTGTGTTGGCGTTTGTGTTCTCCAGGCCTTGGGCCAGAAGGAGGAAGCGACCATTCCAGAGTCAGTCGTGGAAGTAACGGCCTACGACACGGAATATCTGCCGCCGCGAACCGTGGCTGCGCAAGTCGAACGGCTGGGATTGGCGGACTTGATTCTCTTTGACCAAACGGTGAGGACGGTGCCGGTCATGATTTGGTGGAACCAATCGGCGGCAAAGCTGGAGGTGATGATTGACGGAACCGATGATCTTATTGTTTGGGAAGAAGACGATTGGCGAATCAGATGGGCGGCTAAATTTGTCCGGTTTAAAAATGGCCGTTTCGTTAGCTATCTGCCAACCATCACTGGCGTGTTTTTCAGCACGGACGACGGCTTCATCTTGGAGGTTGAGGCCGATGGCCAAGACGGGTATCGGGCGCAAATCGACGGAATGTCAATCGAAGTTGTGTCGAACATGGCCAATTGCGTTTGCTGGACGAGACCGCCGAAAGGCACCTGCACCAACACGCAATGTGATAACGGAGACGGTTGCGCCGTCAAAGGCAGTCCGGATCCGAATGCCACTTGCACTTGGCGAGCAACGGCATCTTGAAACCTGAATTGGTAAGGTAAGGTAAGGTAAAAACCCCGTTCTGTTTTTAGATTTGGAGCGGGGTTTTTCTTGCTTAAACCAGCGCAAAAAGTTATTGTTATTTTAATAACTATGAGTGGACGATACCTGGAAGGGATTCTTCGTGTTTCAACCAAGAGCGTGGGCTATGTGACGGCCGAGGGCGCCAAACGAGAAGAAGCCATTGAAATTGATCCGGTGTTTTTGGGCACCGGTTTGGCCGGCGATCGGGTCAAAGTTCTAATCCATTCCAGTAACGGTAAAAATGGTAACCAGACTGGCGAGGTGGTGGAAATTTTAGACCGGCGGAAAGTTGAATTCGTCGGCGTCGTGGAAACGGAAAATGATTTTTATTATTTGGTGCCGGATGATAAACGGGTTTACAAAGACATTCTGATTGACAAGAAACAACTCGCCGGCGCCAAGGCTGGCGATAAAGTTTTGGTCAAAATTACCAAGTGGGACGACCCGAAAAAAGACCCGTTGGGCGAGGTCGTAGAAGTGATCGGCCCGCCGGGCGCGCACGACACGGAAATGCGCGCGATCGTGCTGGATCGCGGTTTCCGAACCGATTTTCCAGCGGCGGTTGAACGGGAGGCGAGAATGATTAAAGAAAGGGGAACGGCGGATTTTTCGGCCGAGATAAAAAAACGGCTTGATTATCGAGCAGTGCCGACTTTCACGATTGACCCCGCCGACGCAAAAGATTTTGACGATGCCTTGTCATTAAGAGAAGCGGGGGCGGGGCGGTGGGAAGTGGGGGTGCATATCGCCGATGTTTCGCATTATGTCCGGCCGGAGACGAAGCTTGACGCCGAGGCCAGAAAACGCGCCACCTCAATTTATTTGGTGGATCGGACAATTCCGATGTTGCCGGAAATTTTGTCCAATGACCTTTGCAGTTTGAACCCCGACGAAGACAAATTGACTTTCTCGGCCATTTTTAAATTAAATTTAGCCGGTGAAATTTTGGACACGCGGTTCGCCAAAACGGTCATCCGGTCGCACCGGCGTTTTACTTACGAAGCTGGTCAGGCCGTTTTAGATAAAAAAACCGGGCCGCTGGCGGCGGAATTAACCGTCCTCAACCGGCTCGCCGAACAATTGCGGAAAAAGAAAATCGCCGGCGGCGCCATTACCTTTGAAAATGAAGAGATTAAATTTGAGCTGGACGCCGCCGGCCGGCCGCAGCGCGTGTTTAAGAAAATCCGGACCGCGATCCACTTGCTGGTGGAAGATTTTATGCTATTGGCCAATCGGGCGGTGGCCGAGTATGTTTCCAAACTGATCGGCAACCGTGATCAGCAATTTATTTATCGCATTCACGATTTGCCGGATCAAGACAAATTAAAACAACTGGCCGATTTTCTCCGGCCGCTCGGTTATCATTTGCCGTTCAAAAAAGGCGGTGTGGCCAGCGGCGATCTGAACCGATTTTTGGAATCGGTTGCCGGCCGGCCGGAGGAAACAATGATCCGGACGGCCGTGATGCGCGCGATGGCCAAAGCGGTCTACGACATGAAAAATATCGGTCATTACGGTTTGGCTTTTCCTCATTACACTCATTTCACTTCGCCGATCCGGCGTTATCCCGATGTGATGGTTCATCGGCTGCTGGAAATTTATTTGGCCGGTCAGCAACCGAGCGCGGTCTTGCTTAAAGATTACGGTCAGCTCGCGGCGCATGTTTCCCTGCGCGAATTGGAGGCCCAAGACGCCGAGCGTGATTCCATCAAATACAAACAAGCCGAATTTATGCAAACTAAAATCGGTCAAGTGATGAACGGCTTAATCTCCGGTCTGGCCAAATGGGGTATTTATGTTCAGGAAGAAGAAACCTTGGCCGAGGGAATGGTGCGGCTGACCGAAATGGCCGATGATTATTATGTTTTTGACGAAAAAAATTACGCGCTGGTCGGCGAACGGACAAAGAAACGTTGGCGGCTCGGCGATCGCGTCCGCGTTAAAGTCGTCGGCGCCAATCCGGCGGCGCGGTTGATTGATTTTAAGTTTGTCTGATCACTACTCCAGTTTTAACGCAAACGATTTGGTTGAACAGAAATCAACTGCTCCAGTCGTTGTTTTAACAAACTGATTAAAAGGTTCAATAATTTTTCAAGTTGGATTTTAAGTTCAGCCACTCTGACGGCATTGTCAACCGCAATGACCGGCGCAACGGTTGTTGGCCTTGAGGTCGTAGTCGTCGCTACCGGAACTTTGGTTAGTATGGGGGGCGGTGGAAGCGGAATAATTTTTTCCGGTGGCGGTGGCGGTTGGTTTTGATTCACCGGTTCGGGAATCGTCACCAACAAATTATTGGACAAGGGCGAAAGATTACCGGCGGCATCGCGACTACGGATAGCCACATAATAAGCACCGGGTGTTAAATTTAATAAATAATAAATTTCTACTGTTTCGGGCGAACGCGGCGCGGGTTCGTCGATCACCGCTAACGCTTGCGACCAATTAGTTTCCGTGATTGGCGTTCCCGAATGGTAACGAAGATCATAAGACGCCGCCGAGCCGCTGGTTGGATTGCTACCGTCTTGATGAGGCGCGCGCCAATTCAAACCGACTTGGCCATTAGGATAAAGACCGGTGAGTTTCAAATCCGTGATGGCCGAAGGCGGCGCGGTGTCGGACGGTGGTGGAGGTGGTGGAGGTGGTGGAGAGTCTGGATCAAGTCGGCGCAAAAATCCGTCGGCCAAGGACTGGGCTTGAAGCAGAAAATAATCAACCTCAACATTGTGGTCATACGGCCCAGGATAAACAATCACCCCATTGATTCCTTCTTCTCTTAACCGCCAACCTAATTTTTGGGTAAGTTTTGAATCCCAGGTTGTTGACTGGTAAGAACCGTTTCTTGCCGAGGTGGAAAAACTTACCCAGGGGTAGGCGCCGTTAAAATCACCGGCGGCGAAATCGGCTTCATATTTCTGCCAATCGGGAAGATAATACATCGTTGGCGACCGGGCGTCGCCGGTGCCGATCGGCGCGTAAGTAATTTCATTGATCGGGCAAACGACCTTTTCATCAATCGCGGAGCAGAGACAACTTCTCACGGCCCGGCCGTTCACGGTACAATTTCTCTCATTAAGTGGCAGATCTTCCCGAGCGTCGGAAACATTTTCGCCGTAAAACAAAACCAGCGAATTCGGCGAATATTTTTTGACGACCGCTTTCAACTCGGCGCCGCGCGTCTGCCAATAATCCATAAATTGAGCGTTGCGGTCCTCAGCCGAGCCATGATAGCGGGAGACACTGCGGTTCAACAAATCGGGATAGGCGCCGGCGGTCGGATTATTTTGGTAAAAATAATACCACTTTTTCCAACCCAAATTCCCGCCCCAAATTTCGTTGTCAATCAACACCACATCGCCGGCTTGGAGATTGGCGCGACGCACCAGGGCCTCCAGTAATTTTAATTCTTTCTGCCAGACCACTCCGTCATAAGCCGGATCAAGCGCCAAATTGCTCTGCTCGCAATTCCCGACCCAGGCGGCGCAATTGGTCACCGCGAAATTATCCCCGTCAAAATATTTTAAATTTTGACCGTTCGCGTCATGCGTCTGCGGATCCAGCTCTCGCGGATCTTTGAGAATTCGCCCGGGGCTGAAATGCAACGCCAAATTAAATCCGACGGCTCTTAATTCGCCGGCGCGCGCAACATATTTTTCCCAGGCTGGTTGACCAGCCGGATCATCGGGAGCCAGAGACGAATACGGCCCATGGATGCCAATTTGCGTAAAGCCAAGAGTTCTTAATTTTTCAAAAACCGCTAGATAATTGTTCCATTTCTCGGCGGTGGGCACATCTAGACTCGGACCCCAGAAAGTCAAAATTAAATTGTCGGCGGCTAGAGTTGTCCGGCTAAGACCAAATATCAGAATAAAGAGAACAAGGATTCTTTTCATCAGCCGCCTGATTATACCATTTTCTCAAGTCTTGGCATAAGAAACGGCCTCGTCAAATTTAATGGAGAGCAGGCGCGAGATGCCGTCCGATCCCATCGTCACGCCGTAAATCAAGCCGGCGCGCGACATTGTTTCGCGATTATGCGTGATTAAAACCAGTTGCGTTTCTTTGGCCAATTGCTCAACCATGTCGCCGTATTTTTTGGAGTTGGCTTCATCCAGAGCGGCGTCCGTTTCGTCTAGAATCATAAACGGCGGTGGCTGAACGCGCGAGAGCGCGAAGAGCAGCGCGATGGAAGTGAGCGACCGCTCGCCGCCGGAGAGCATTTCCAAACCGCGAATTCGTTTGCGTGGCAAATTAACGGCAATGTCCAGACCGGCGCGCGCCGGTTCCTTTGTCTCTTCGCCTATTAGTTCTTCGGCGGCGGTTTCGACCGCTCGGTTGAGTGAGAGTTCGACCCGGCCGCCGCCGAAAAGCAATTCAAAAAAATTTTGGAATTCCAGATTGATCTGCCGCAAACCGTCACGGAAATCTCGGTCAATTTTCTGCTTCAAATCTTTCGCCACTTGTTCCAGTGAAACCATGCTGGTTTTGAGATCGGCTACTTCGCGCGCCAAATGTTCCTCGCGCGCCGCCGCCGCTTGATATTCCGTGGCCATTTCGCCTGAACCGCCGCCGGCCTGTTCCAGTCTAATTTTCAACCGTTCTATTTGCCGCGCGCGGTCGGTCTGCGCTGTGCGGTCGGCAGATTCGGCGCCGGCCGGCTCAGCCGGCGCGGTCTTGATTGATTCCAAAAATTCCCGATCGGTTAAAGCCGTGACTTCCGCCAGAGCCCGATCAAAATCGGCTTGCAGGATTTTCCACCGTTCACCGGTCGCCAAAACGGCGTCCAATTTGGCTTGTTCGGCGGTAACGGCAAATTTTGATTCAATCAGCGCGCGGTCGGCGGCGCCACGCGCCGCCGCTTCTTGTTCCAGTGTCTGTCTGGCGGTCTTAATTTCCGTTTCCGTTCTGTTGATTTCCTGGTTCGCGGCCGCTAACGCCGCGGTGAGAGCGGTGATTTCTTTTTCCCAATTCGGCGGCGCGGCGCCGGCGCCGGCTTCAGTCCAGCCGATCAATTTTCTCATTTCCGCCGCGATTTGCTTGATTTTACTGAAGGCGGCGCGCCATAAATTCAGATCGCCGGAATCTTTGACTTGCTCCACAGCGGTCTCCAGATTTTCCGCCCAATCGTTCACCTGGTCGCCGGCGACCGTCTGGCGGCCGGCCGTGGCGGCGGCGGTTTTGACTTCCAGCAATCCCTCCGCCCGTCCCAATTGCCGTGACAGGTTTTCCCGTTTTTCCACCGCTTGGCGCAATTTTTGCTCCGCCGCCGCCAGCTGGCCGCGCGCCTGGCGCGCGACGCCGGTCTCCGGACCGCCGGTTCGTTCCAGTTGGGACCGGCGGTCCGTTAATCCGGCGAGGGTCAGCCGGCTGGCGGTCTCTGCCGCTGCCAACCGCGCGCGTTCGCCGGCCAGATATTTTTTCTCGGCGCAAAAATAATCGAAAGCTAATTGTTTCAATGTCTGCCGCCAGTCTCTCGCCTGTTCAATCTTTTCCATCTCCTTTTTCAAAAATCGCAGGTGTGGTGCAATCTCCCGCCGCAACGACTCCGCTTGGCGCAAATTGTCGCTGGTGCGGACTAATTTTTTCTCGGCTTCGGCTAATTGCCATTCGTACAGACGCAGACCGAGCGCCGTTTCCACTATTTCCCGCCGGTCCGTCGGATTGGTCGTTAAAATTTTATCCGCTTCACCCTGGCTGATAATGTGATAGCCGGACGGGCCGAGTGCGGCTTGGTGCAAAGTTTCGGTTAAATCTTTGAGGCGGACACCGGCTTGATTGATGAAATAATTGTTGGTGCCGTCGCGCTGAACTTCGCGCCGGATTTCCACCGCCGCGGCCGCGAGCGGAAACCGCGCCGGCTGATTGTCAAAAATTATCGCCACGGCGGCCTGGCCGGCGCGGCCGACGGCCGGACTGCCATGCCAGATAAAATCCTCACCCCGCTTGCCCCGCAGAGATTTCAGCGATTGTTCGCCAAGGACCCAGCGGCAAGCCTCGGCGACATTGGATTTGCCGGAGCCGTTCGGGCCGACGATCGCCACCACCGGCGCGTTGAAAACAAAAGTCGTTTTTTTGGCAAACGATTTGAAGCCGGATAACTCAATGCGTTCTAACCGCATAGCTTAAAACCAACCGCGCGCCGTCAGCGCCTGGC
>DATECC010000070.1:0-2852 GCA_036516635.1 Minisyncoccota bacterium
CGCCAGCGGCGGTAAATTTAAAAAATCCAAATGCAAAACTTGTTTCAGCCAATCGGCGACGCCGAAATAATGAATCGTCCGAAACAACAGAATCAGTTTGCGCAAATCAATGTCGCGAAGAATGTTGGTTTCGGATTCCACAATGAACGGGATATTTTCTTGCTCAAAAATTTCGCTGATCGGTTCGGCGTCACGATTATCGCGGAAAATGACCGCCAAACGATCGGCGGCCAAGCCGCTTTTTAATTTCTGCTTGAGGTCTTGCGCCAACCAGCGGAATTCTGCCGCTTCGGCGGAGAAAACTCGGAGCGCAATCTTGTCGTTCCGGAGCGCCTCGCGGCCGGACACCGCGCGCAGTGGTGTCAGTGTGGTCTGATCCAAACCACCGCTCGCCTTAATCAAACTCTGCGCGGCATCCAAAATCGGCTGGCGCGAACGATAATTATCGGTCAGAGTGATTATTTTCGCGGCCGGATAAAGTCGGCGGAAATAATTAAAATTGTCCAGCGACGCCCCTTGAAATTGAAAAATTGCTTGTTTGGCGTCGCCGACGATAAAAAGATTCGGTCGGTCGTTGAAATCGGTTAGAAGCCGCAGCAGCTCATTTTGACTTTGATTGGCGTCTTGATGTTCATCGGCTAAAATATATTGAAATTCTTCCTGTAATTCGGTGCGCCAATCAACTGCCGTAGTCAAAACTTTAATGACCTCCATCACCATATCGTTAAAATCATAAAGTTGGTGATGTTGGAGCGCTGTTTCGTAACCGCGGTACAGCCGCGCTAATTCCCGATTCCGTTCTTGTTTTCGGTTTGCCCCGCGGTCCGGGTCGGCGGGATTTATTTTTGAAGGCCGCAGTAATTTTTCCAAGTCGCGGGGCGTGATATTTTCTTTTTTTAGACGGTCAATCGCTTCTAAAGCCGGATAAAGATAATGATACGGCGCGCCGAAGGGTTTCAATAATTTAAGCCGCGCGGCGTCAATCACCTCTTTCATAATTCCGATTTGATCCACTGGCAAGGCGGCAGTGGCGCCGATAATGCGCGGAAAATATTCCGGATAAGTTTTAATGATTTCATTGCCAAAACTGTGGAAGGTGTGGATTTTGACGCGATAGCCGACACTGCCGACGATTTCCACCAGGCGCGCGCGCAGGGTCGACGCCGCCGAGCGGGTGAAGGCCAGCGCCAAAATGGCGTCGGGCGGCAGATCGGTTTGGCGCAGGATGTTGGCGATCCGCAAGGTCAGCACAAAAGTTTTGCCGGTGCCCGGACCGGCGACAACCATCACCGGCCCGTCAATCGCGTCCACGTCTTCTCGTTGGGCCGGATTGAGCTTCTGATACAGTTCTGTAAATTTCCGACTGGTCATATCCTCCGATTATATAGTATAATCGCCATGATGCTACACCAAAAAATAAAAACGGAAATCAAGCAGGCGATGCTCGCGAAAGAACCGGTGAGATTGGCGGTTAGTCGCGGCTTGGTCGCCGCCTGCACCAACGAATTAGTGGCGAAGCGGCGCAAGCCAGACGAGTGGCTGTCGGACGATGAGACCTTAATGGTGATTCGCCGATCGGTTAAACAGCATCAAGATTCCATTGACCAATTTCGCGCCGGCGGGCGCGCTGATTTGGTTGAGCAAGAAACCGCCGAGCTGAAAATTTTGAAAACTTATTTGCCGGCCGCGGCGGCCGGCGGGCCGCCGGAAATGGACGAAAAAGAATTGAAAAAATTGGTCCAGGCAAAAATTACGGCGTTGGGCGCTGTTTCAATCAAAGAGGCTGGAAAAATTACCGGCGCGATGATGAAAGATTTAAAAGGTCAAGCTGATGGCGCACTGGTTAAAAAAATTGTTTTATTATCTATTCGTCAATGAACGGCACGAAAGCGAAACCGGGAAAAATTTCCTGATCAAATTTATCCGGCGCGGTTTTGCAAACAAGAACGATCGTGGAATCCACCGGCGCGACTAAGCGACCGCCGACTTTCAGTTGGGCTAACCAGGCCGGCGGAACAGCTGGCCCGGCGGCGGCGGAAATGATGCGGTCAAACGGCGCCGCGGTCGGAAATCCGATCGCGGCATTTTGACAATGCAATTCCACTCGGCCGCGGCGAATAAAGTCATAAGGCGCGATGTTCTGCCGGCTTAATCGGCAAAGTTCCGGGATCAATTCCAGACCAATCACTTTACCGGTCGGCCCGGCCACTTGCGCCAAGAGCGCCGTTTGCCAGCCGGAGCCCGAACCGATGTCCAGAATTTTGTGGCCTAATGCCGGTGCTAATTTTTCCAGCATAAAAACGACTGTCCACGGCTGGGAAATGGTCTGACCGAGGCCGATCGGCCGCGGCTCATCAAGATAGCTCCATTTTCGTTCAGACGGCGGCAAAAAATCCGCCCGATCAACCGTCTCCAAGGCCGCGATTAAGGCTGGCGTTCGCAGAACACCGCTGGAAATTAAGTTCGCAACCAGTTGTTTATTATTTGATTTCGTAACGCAGGGTGAGCAAAACTCTGATTTCCTGTGACCCAGGCTCAATGGTCGGCGCGGGCGAAATATCAGACAGCGCCATCATTTCCGGTCCGCCGCCGCGGCCATATTTGTCATAGACACCGCCCTCATCAATCCCGAGCAACCGACCCAGACGGAAACCGCCGGCCGCGGCCGTAGCTTTGGCTTTTGTCTGGGCGCGCGCCAACGCTTCGGCGCGCGCCTTATTTTCCAATTTCACCGGATCATCTACTGCAAACGACAGTGCCGACACATTATTGGCCCCTTGTTCAACGACTCCGGTTAAAACTTCGCCTAAAACAGCAAAAGCAGATTGCCGCACTTTGACCGCGACGGTGGT
>DATECC010000071.1:0-6819 GCA_036516635.1 Minisyncoccota bacterium
TGAAACGCGGCGCTTTGCCGGTGTAACCGAGCGCGGTTTGAAATTCGCGCTCGTTAATCTTAACCGCCAAGCCGTCAATGCCGTAATCCTCGCGTTCCCGTTTTCCCTGCCAGGTTTGCCAATAGGCGATCACGGCCTCAATGTCGCGGCAAAAATGAAAATGCGGATTGACCTTGAAACCGAGCGCGCGGAGCCGCGCCAATTCTTCAAGCTGCGTCGGCGGCAGCGGAAAACTGGCGGCGGCTAAATCGTAAATAAAACTGTTCAGCCGCCGCGCCGCCACGATTCTCGGATCCAGTTGGCGAATCGTGCCGGCGGCGGCGTTGCGCGGATTGGCAAACACCGGTTCGCCGGCGGCGCGTCGTCGCTCGTTGATTCTGGCCAATTCATTCTTTCCCAACCAAATCTCCCCCTCCACCACCACCTCAACCGCTTCGGTCAACCGCAACGGAATGGATTCAATCGTCCGGACATTCGCCGTCACATCCTCGCCGACGCGGCCGTCGCCGCGGGTCGCGGCGGTCTGCAAAACGCCCTGTTTATAAATGAGAACAATTTTAAAACCGTCAATTTTCAATTCGGCGACATAAGTTGGAGCGGCAAGGACTGTCCTTCCAGGAAGGACAGTCCTTGCCGCGGCTAGCGTTTTTCTCACGCGCGCATCAAATTCTCTCATCTCCGCCGCCGTGAACGCATCGTTAAACGACCATTGCGGCACGCGATGGGTGATTTTTTCAAATTGCGGCAGGGGCTGGCCGGCGACGCGCTGGGTCGGCGAATCCGGCGTGATGAGTTCCGGATGATCGGCCTCTAGTTGCGCCAACTCATGCTTTAACGAATCCAGCGCCGCCGGTGAAATTTCTTCCTTGTCCAAAACATGATAAAGATAGCGATGATGATTGATCGCTTCTCGCAGTTTGGCCGCGCGTTGGGCAAGAATAAAATTGAATTTGTTTTTTTTGTTATCCATCAAATCAATTATAAGTATTCTCGCCGCGATATAAAATTGCCGCGACTTTAACTAAACAATTTTCCATATCAACAGAAAAAAATAACCGATAATGGCCTATCCGGCGGCGAAATGCACCTTTAAATTTTCCGCTCTTGATCGGCTGCACATCGCCAGTCATCGGGTTGGCTGACATTTCTCCAAACGCATCGCCAAGTTGTGCTTGCCGATCGCGCGGTAATCGCCTGAACTGTTTGCTTGCCAGTCGAGACAACCTACAGTCCCAACTCATGCTTGAGTTTCGGCCAAGTAGTATACTGACCCTGTTTAAGTTCTTTAAATCCACGCTTGAGTAATTTTTCTTCCGCAGCATTCAGGGTTTCTTCAGAATCGCCAATTGCTTTCGATTTAATGATCACCTGACCTTTCCATTGATTAATTTCTACAAAATTGCCCTCCCTTAAGCCGATGGAATCAAATATCTTTTTAGGAATAACCACTTGTCGTCGCTGGCCAATTTTGCTAATAATGCCCTTGGTTCTTTCTATAGTTTTCATATTGTCATCTTATCTTATCAAATAATCGGATCATATCAAATCGCCGCGCGCAGTTTGCTGATCCGTTCCGCCGCTTGAATTTTTTGCTGATTTAGCACCGACGTTTGGCTTCCAAATACTCCGATACGGACACGCCCAATATCCGTAAATTATTCCTGATAATAAAAACTGGAATATCTGAATCTTTATTCTTCCAATTTGTGGAACCCAAACCACCCATAATCAAACCGAAACAGGAATTTCAAACATTCTAAAATCTTGCGCCACCACCACTGGCGGTATTAGGTGCTTATCTTTTTTTGTCCAACCCAACCCCAAAAGCACCTCATTCAATGTTCCCAGTTTATGACATTCTTCAAGAAAAATTTGCACGATTGCGGCGAATCGTTTTTGGACCTGTTCAAAATTGGCACCGGAAGTGGACAAATCAAGCGCCGGCGTGTAGGCCACAAAATGTTGACCTTCCCGCAAAAACGTTACTGGCAGATTAGCTTGAAAATTAACCTTCTTCACGATCGAAGTATAGCAAATTGCTACCAAGCGAGCAATTTATAAGACAAGTAGAAAGAATCTTATTTTGTAAGGTTTTTATGGTGGGAGTTGACCAATTCTTACTTCAACGAATCGAGTGCGGCGGGAGGAATAGCGCGGCGGGAGGCGCGGCGGGAGGAAAATAGCGCGGCGGGAGGAATTTCCTCCCAATCCAAAACTTGTGCTGATTTATTTTGACTGACTGTGGATAAGTAACGACTATTTTCTTGACTTGAGGTGATAGAATTAGAGGTAATGAAGAAGTTCCTTTTGCGTTGGCATTTTCTTGTTGTGTTTTTGTTTGTCGTTGCATTTATTTCTTTTGCTCTTGTTAGTCGGACAACTGCAGGAACTGCGGATAGTTGTGACAACAATCAATATAACGTTTCTGGCTATGCTTGGAGTTCAAATATTGGTTGGATAGAGTTTAAAGGTGTTAGCCAATCGCCAGCGAATGACTGCTATGGCGTTCATTTTACTCAAAATGTTAACGATAATGGCGGTTATTTTTCTAGCTATGCCTGGAGTTCTGGTATTGGCTGGATCCGTTTTAGTCCGGTGATTAGTTCTGGTTCTGATGCTTTACCATCCGGAGCAACTGAGGTTCATGGTGTTCAATTAGAGACCGATGGTCGAGTAAGTGGTTGGGCACGAGCGTGTTCAGTATTCAAATCTAATACTTGTGATGGACGCTCGGGATTGAAGGATGATTCCGCCCTCGGCGGTTGGGACGGGTGGATTAAGATGTCTGGAGATTGGGACGGAGATGGTTTTATGGAACCAGGGACTGTTCCGTTAAATGGAGCGACTGCAGATAATTATGTTCGCAAGGACAGTAACCAATTGCGCGGTTTTGCTTGGGGGGCTGACGATATAGGTTGGGTGGACTTTTGTACCGCCACGGCTGAAGCTGAAAATAAGTGTGTTATATTAAATACCCTGTCTGTAAGTTGTTCTACCGATCCTGCCGATCAGTCTCTCATAGGAAATTCTGTAACTTGGCAGGCTAATGTTTTTCCAGTTAGCACTAATTACACATATTCTTGGACATGGTCCGATAATTATACCCCGCAAAGTGGGTCGTCAGCGTTAGTAACTAGACCTCATAACACAGCTGGCCGACCAATTACCGGAACAGTGAGTGTTGTTAATGCTACCGGTGATTATGGGGAGGCACAGTGTCCAATCGATATAAACAACCAAAACGAAAGAACATTAAAAGTGATAATTGCTGGAGATCCAACTGCTGTTTCTTACGGATCGGTATCTGCGGGCACACCCGTGGACGCAAATTGTAATAATAGCTGTGATTACCCTATAGATGTTACGGCAAGTACACCAACCATTGACTTGACTGCGATTGTTGGTGGAGGAGCCCCGGCAAATATCGCGTTCAGTAATTGGTCGGTTACGGGCGATTCTGGCACATCTTGCATAGGATCTACTTCTCTTTGTTCAGTAATTATGAATAATAACGTTACTGTTTATGCTTATTTTAGTGATACATCGATAATCTCCTCTGTTATATTAGGAGAACCTGTACCACCAATAATCAGGATTAATGCGCAAAATGCCGGGAGTGCCGCAGAATCAAATAAATCTAGTCTTAACGTAACTAACAGTGGTGATTCTGATATTAAAGTTTGTGTAAATAGTATTGTTTCCATGGAGACTGGCCAATCTATTGAAGATATAATTCTCGCCACGGAAACTACATTTGGTGAGGACTATGATTATCCAAGTTGTATTATTTATGATGGAGAAAGTACTATCATCAGTGACAAAAATGTCGGTTGTAATTCGTCTCAAGCGTGTTTAACTATACCTTCTGGTGTCACTAAACAAGTACAGATATCAATGAAAGTTTACGATAAAATTTACGAAATTTTGCGCGACTCTCCATTTAAGATAGAGGTTGAGGCCAAAAAAATCAACAACCAATCCCTTAGTCCCAGTCAGGTAAAAAATATAGAATTTCGTTACCAAGTGCCGGATATTAGACCGCGTTAGTATAGTTAAACGCGAAAATTAGAAACTTTCCAGTGTTCGTTGAACGCGTCGCGGAGAATTGACATTAGTGGTGTTGTAACCATCAGCACGAATCAGAGTAACCGTATTATCAACACCATTGGTGCCACTTCCTTTGATTATTTTCACTTCGGCAAACGAGCCATCGGCAAAAATAAGATCGAAAATACTAACCCTACCATCTGGATCAGAGCTATTATTGGCAAAAAAAGATGACCCCATACAGGTGATTTGTTGCCTATCGGAATTAAAATTTAAACCATCAAAATAACCAAAGGGATGATAATCAATTCCAGTATTAAGGTCCCATTGTCTATCCCAGTAAACCGCGCAATTTAGAGCGCTGTCAGCAGCGTAAAAAGCAATTTTAGATTCACGAGCGATAAATGATAAAATTAATTGTTTAAAAGTGATATTTAGTAAACTTAAACTGACGGTCAAAACGATACTGACCATCAATACTGCGTACAAAACGGCAAAACCGCGGTGATGATGGTAATGGTAATTTTGAAAAAAATTATTTATTGTAATCATAAATATAATCAGATAACTTAAGCGATCGCGGAATTGATTTGTTACTCCAATTAATTGTCGTCTCTATTTTAACCTCTCTATTATCCATTAGCCCGGTTGATTTTATAATCTGAATCCGACGATTAAAAACTGGACCGTCTAAACCGTTTACGGTATAAAGATTATTACTTAGGTTGTAACGGAGATCGCAGCCGCTATCAACGCAAGAATTGAAACTATTACTGGCTACATCAACACTGCAATTATTGGGGGCTAGACAATTACTAAGATCATTAAGCCAATCACCGCCATTTTCCAAATTAAATTTTACTTTAGCCAAAACAAGTTCTATTCCCTCTTGGGCCAAATAAGTCGCAACAAGCTCATTACCAGCATAAAGACCATCGGTAATACCACGTGTCGCGGCCGCCATTGGTCCTAATACGCCAATTAATAAGATGGTGATCGCCACCAATGCTTCAATGATGGTAAAACCGTGGTTGAAACTAATTTTTTTACAATATTTAAAGGTAAACATAGATTAATTACGCGCCATCACCGAAGTTTGGAGGTTAAATTTAGTACTGGTTTTATCATTGATTGAGCCACGGATAGTAACCAGGGCTCGTAGATCTGGCCTGTTTTCAGTGTGATAAACAGAAAACTTTGCGGTTTCTATCTTTACTTCCGGAGAAGTGATGGGGACAAATGTTTTAGTATCATTTGTTGTGTCTTGCCAAATTTGGATGGTGTCATCACTATCATTAAAACGATAAACGATCCGGCGATTCTCGCAATTTTCACCATTACAATTGTTGTTTTTTAAGGTTTTAGACCGAAAAGCAATACCCTCGCAGTTGGTAGCTGGATTGATTTCATCATCGTTTGGATAAGGGTTGCTGACATTAACACCAACCAAACAACTGAAAAACATTCCGTTGCTTAGATTTCTAGAGATGCTATCCATCGCAAAACTGACATTATCCATCGCTAATTTAATCGCCTGGGCTTTGCGATTGACTTCGCTGGTCGTCACTAACGCACCGGAAACTATAACGGCTACGATCGCGAAGAGCGACACGGCGACCATAATTTCAATCAAGGTAAAACCATCAGTAGCGACATTAGCTTCATTAGGTTGTAGCTTCATTAGCTTCATGTTTAAATATTTTTAACAACAATCTGACCGGTATTCCAAACTTCAATTGCTCGCCCTGCTTCGGTTCTGGTTGATTTTATCACAATTTTTACGTAGCCATAAGCGGCGGCACCAAAACTAGCTTCCGGGTATGGGCGCTGAAATAAAATGTTTAAATCAATCAGAGAGGTTGGAAGAGAACAGTCGCCGGTGCATCCCTGCAATGCCTCAATATTCGCTGCGCCGCGAATCATAAATTTTTCAATCAAAGAATCGGCACTATCATAACTACCCGGAGTAGTACCTTTATCGCCATATAAAACAAAAGATTTTTCATCGAGTCCAAAATTGGCTGGATTTGAGTTAGTCGGGTCAAAATAAATCCCGTATGAAGGGTAGTCTGATTCTGTCCCCGCCGCGCGCGTGCCGATGCCGTAGACCTGCGCCTGCCGGATCGTGGTGGCGATTTCCTGGGCGATCAAATCCAGCGCCGTCTTGTCGCGGAAGGCCGGGAAATTGGCCAACACCACGGCCGTCATAATGCCGAAGATAGTGAGCACGACCATCATCTCAATCAGGGAGAAACCTCTTCTGGTGGTTGATGGTTGATGGTTGGTGGTTGGTAAGGTCATAAGAACGACATCAAGTTGAAAACATCAAATTGGAATAAATAAACCAGCACGGCGCCGGCGATCAGGAACGGCGCGAACGGCACTTCGCTTTTCAGATTATGACTTCGCCAGGCGACGAGCCCGAGGCCGACCAGCGCGCCGAGCCAGAACGCGAGCACCAACGCCGACCAGGCCGCCGGCGCACCCAAAAACAAACCGAGGCCGAGCGCGAGTTTGGCGTCGCCGAAGCCGAGCCAGCGACCGCGCGAGGCGAACCATAACAGCCAGAAGCCGGCGAAAAAAATGAGGCCGACGACCACAGCCGACGCCGGTTCACCGCGCCAGACCGCCTGGAGCAGGGCCAGCGCGATGAAGGTATAAACAAAGTGGTCCGGAATAATTTTGTGCCGGCAATCATAAACCGTAATAATAACCAGCAGACTAAAAATTATCCAGTGGGCGATGAGTAAAATGTCCAATTCACCGCCGAGG